>RFHH01000112.1 GCA_003696075.1 Acidobacteriota bacterium | reverse complement strand
TTCAACACCGCCCTCGGGCGCTTCTACCCCGGCATGGAGGAGCACGCCGCCGTCGCCAACCTGATCGCGACGCACAACCACTATCTGCTCGCGATCTCGGCCGGCGCCGTCTTCTTCGGCGCGATGACCTACATCGGCAACGCGCCGAACTTCATGGTCAAGTCGATCGCCGAGGAGGCCGGGGTGCCGATGCCGTCGTTCTTCGGCTACCTCGCCCGGTGGAGCATCCCCCTCCTGCTCCCGGTCTTCCTCGCGGTGACCTTCGTCTTCTTCGCCTGAACGCGGCGGGCGGCCGGGCATCCCGGAGTGGAGCCCTTCCCGCTCCCGCGGTCCGGCCGTTCCGCGGTGCGCGCCGGGGACCGCGCCGGCAGGCCTGCGGGCTAGCGCGACCGGCGCGCGGGCCGGCCAGCGGCATCGGCGGCGCTTCGCCCCGAAGATCTCCGGGTCATCCGCGCTATTCGTCCGCCGGTTGCACGACGTAGCTCATCGCCGAGCGTACCCGCGCCCCGCCGGTGTGGGTGAAGCTCGTCGCCGACGGCTGCCCGAGCAGGATCCACGGGAACTGACCGTCCAGCTGCTCTTTGTCTCCCTCGAGCCCGTCGGAGCCCATCGCGTCCGGCGGTGCGCCCGGCGGCGGGCCGGGCGGCGGGTTCTGGGCGCAGAGCGTCCGGCAGGTCGCCTCGTCGATCGAGTACTCGCACTTGCAGTACACGGCGAACCGGTCGCAGGCGCCGCCGGCCGTCCAGGTCAGCACGATGTCCTCACCCGACCTCGCCACCCGAAGGCCGCTCACGTCGCACGCCCCGTTGGGCACGCCGACCACCGCGACCGCGTGCGGTTGCTTGTTGCAGGAGGGCGGCGGGCCGGCGGCCGCGGACGGCGGCGCCGCGCAGAGCGGGACCGTCCGGTCGGCGAGCGGATCGGCGAGCGAGATCGAGGCGACCTGCCCCGCGTCCTCGAGCGCGACGTAGACACGGTCCGGCTGCACGGCGAACGGCCGCAGCAGCGCCATCGCCGACGGCTCGCCGGAAAGCGGACGCGTGTCGAGGATGTCGCACGTCACCGGGTCGATCCTCACGAGCCGCCCGCCATCCGAACCCGAGCGGTCGGCCAGCAGCACCGTGTACGAGAAGTTCCCCGGACCCTCGATCAGCGCCGCCGTCAGGTCACCGCCGGCGTCGCAGTGGTCTCCCGTCCGGCCGTCGAGGTTCCGGACGGCGCCCTCCCACCGCGTCGGCAGCGCCGGAATCGGCCGGTCGTAGGGCGCCGAAGGCACCGGCCCCAGGCCGAGCGGCGACCCGGCGCCGATGCTCCACGAGCGCCGCGCCGCCACGTGGAACGAGGCGCTGTCCCCAGCGTCGACCTCGATCAGCACCCCTTCGATCGCGACCTCGCCGGTGGCGAGGTCCCGGCGCTCCAGCGCGTACCAGGCGCCGGCACCGGAAGCACCCAACGGCACGGACGCGGTGACGCCGCCGACCTCGACCCTGGCGTCGTCCGGCACACCCGACGGCTCGAGGTCTCCCCAGTCGACCAGCACCGGCCCGGTGTTCGCTCCCACCAGCGCCTCCTGGTCGAGGACGAAGTAGCACGGCCGGTCCGATCCGGCCGTGCCGACCTGCCCGCCCGCGAACAGGTACGTCCGCCACCGCTCGGCGCTCCCGCTCCGCACCAGCCGCGGGCGCATCGCCGACAGCGCCCTCAGGTCCACCGGCTCGCCGATCGCCGCCGCCAGGTCGAACGACGACACCGGGGTCCGGGTGGCGGTGTCGATCACGCGCACGTGCGAGCCCTGCGCCACGAACACCTTTCCCGAGGGGTCGGCCGGCACCTTCGACGGCGCGACCCCCCTAGGCGCCCCCGGCAGGTCGCTCAGATCGATCTCTCCGGTCACCGTGTCGGTCGCGGGATCGATGATCGAGATCGACATCCCACCCGCGTCGGCCACCCAGATCTCCCGCTGGGCCGGACCCGTGCCGGCCGGCGCCGCCGAAAGCACCACCGCGGAGACCAGAATCCAGCCGATCGCGAAACGGACGCTCCGCATGCGCACCTCCTTCCCGTCCGGTGCGCTCCCTGTCCGGCTAGTCCCGCGACGCGGCCGATTTCACACATTTTTTCGCCCGAGCCCCGGACGGTTTCCCGCGGCGCCCGCCGCGGGCGCCGGATAAGATCGGCACGGGCATGGAGGGACCGTGGCCGGACCGGACGTGGTGATCGTCGGGGGCGGGCTCGCCGGCAGCGAGGCGGCGTGGCAGTGCGCGCGGCGCGGGCTTTCGGTGCGCCTGTACGAGATGCGGCCGGTCCGCCCCACACCGGCGCACCGGAGCGACCGCCTGGCGGAACTGGTCTGCTCGAACTCTTTCAAGTCGGTCGAGCTGACGAGCGCCCACGGACTGCTCAAGGCGGAGCTTCGCGAACTCGGCTCGCTGATCATGCAGTGCGCGGAGGAGGCCCGCCTGCCGGCGGGTGCGGCGCTGGCGGTCGACCGCGAGCTGTTCGCCGAGCGGGTGACGGAGAGGATCGAGTCCGAGCCTCGGATCGAGGTGGTCCGCGAGGAGGTGAAGCGAATTCCCGAACGCGGCCCTGCGATCCTCGCCACCGGCCCCCTCTCCAGCGACGCCATGGCGGAGGAGATCGCGCGGTTCGCGGGCGAGGCGAACCTCGCTTTCTACGACGCGATCAGTCCCGTCGTGGAAGCCTCGTCGATCGACTGGTCGGTGGCGTTCCGGGCCTCCCGCTACGGCAAGGGAAGCGGGCAGGACTATGTCAACTGCCCGATGACGCGCGAGGAGTACGACGCCTTCTACGATGCGCTGATCGCCGCGACCCGCGCCGACCTGCACGACTTCGACCGGGAGCTGCTCTTCGAGGGCTGCCTGCCGATCGAGGAGCTGGCGCTGCGCGGCCGCGACACGCTGCGCTTCGGGCCGATGAAGCCGGTCGGGCTGGTCGATCCCCGGACCGGCCGCCGCCCTTGGGCGGTCGTCCAGCTCCGCCAGGACGACCTGGCGGCCACGCACTACAGCCTCGTCGGATTCCAGAACCGGCTCCGTCAAGGGGAGCAGCGGCGGATCTTCCGCATGATTCCCGGCCTCGAGCGGGCGCGCTTCGTCCGCTACGGCATGATCCACCGGAACACCTACGTCAACGCCCCGCGGGTTCTGCTGCCGACCTTCCAGACCCGCCGGCGTCCCGACCTTTTGATCGCGGGGCAGCTATCGGGAGTGGAGGGCTACACCGAGTCGACGGCCTCCGGTCTGCTCGCCGGGCTGTCCGCCGCCGCCCTGGTCCTCGGCCGGCGTCCTCCGGTGTTCCCCGCTGCCTGTGCCCTCGGCGCGCTGCAGCGGTACGTGTCGGGGGCCAATCCCGACCACTACCAGCCGGCGAACTTCGCTTTCGGGCTGCTGCCGCCGCTCGAAGACCCGCCGCGCCGTCGGCGCGAACGCCGCGCCGCTCTCGTCGAGCGGGCGCTCGCGGCGCTGCGCGACTATCTTAGGGACGAGCCGCTCGCCCTCCCGGGTCCGCCACCGGGAGCCGCTGCGGCGGAACCCGGAGCGGAACGCCGATGACCAGCTCGCACGACGCCCCCCCGTCTCCCCGAGCCCGGGCCTACTTCGTCGCCTCGTTCGAGGTGGCGCGGCGCCTGGCCGAGGGGAGGGGCGACGAGGCGATCGCCATCCTCGAGCGGGAGCTGGAGCGCACGGCGCACAGCGGTGACGTTCCGGGACGGCGGTTCCTCATGTCGCAGATCGCGCTCTGCCACGCCCGCACCGGCCGTCCCGAGCAGGCGCGGGCGGTGTTGGAGCGGATGGAAGAGGAGCTTCCGGGCGATCCCGAAACGTCGCTGGCGCTGGCGGAGGGGTACCTGCTGCTGCTCGACAACCCCGAGCGGGCTTCGCACCACACCGCGCTCGCCCTCCGGTGGAGCGAGGAGCGGGGCGAGGACACGCCGGAACTCCTCTCCCGGGCGAGGTCGCTGATGGCCCGGGCGCGGCTGGCGGCGGGCGACCTCACCGGGGCGTTCGGAGCCTTCAGCGCCGCGCCGCTGCCCGACTGGCGGGTCGCGGTGGCGCTGCTCGAAGCCGGATTCGACCCGGCGCGGATCCGGAATGTGCTAGCCGAAGCGCTACCCGAGCTGAAGGCGCACGAGCGGCGGATGGGGGCCGCGGCGGCCGCCGCCGCCGACCAGGTGAGGCGGCTGATCCTGTGGATCGACGCCGGCTGCCCGGACGGACCCCCGGTTCCCTCCTGAGCGGTCCGTAGCCGTGCGGTCGGCGGCCCAACGATTCCTGTCGCACCTCGAGGAGGACCTCGACCGCTCCCGCGAAACGGTCCGCGCCTACCGCCGCGATCTGCTCGATCTCTGCCTCTTCCTCGAGCGCGCCGGCGGCGGACGCCGCCCGCCGGGCCCGCGGCAGGTGAAGGCCGGTCACCTCCGCGCCTGGGTGGGCGACATGCACCGCCGCGGTCTTTCGGCCACGACGATCGCGCGGCGCCTTTCCGCGGTGCGCTCCCTTTTCCGGTGGCTCGCCCGGCGGGGCGAGGTCTCCGCCAACCCCGCCGAGGAGCTGGCCAATCCGAAGCGCGCGGAGCGGCTGCCGGACCGGCTGGACGTGGAAGACGTCGCGGCGGTGCTCGAAGCCCCGGATGCGGGGACGGCGGCGGGCCGGCGCGATCGCGCGCTCCTCGAGCTTCTCTACGGGGCCGGACTGCGCGTCTCCGAACTGGTCGGGTTGGACGTCGACGATCTGCACCTGCGCGAGCGGACGGTGCGCGTCCTGGGCAAGGGCCGGAAGGAGCGGATCGTTCCTTTCGGCCGCCGCGCAGCCGCCGCACTGCGGGCCTATCTCGCCGCCTCCGCACCGCTCAGGGAGCGCTCGGGCAGCGCGGCGCTGTTCCTCAACATGCGCGGAGGCCGGCTCACCGACCGCTCCGTCCGACGCATCCTCGATCGGGCGGTGCGCCGCGCGGCGCTCGCGCGCGGCGTCCACCCCCACGCGCTGCGCCATTCCTTCGCGACGCACATGCTCGAGTCGGGAATGGACCTCCGCGCGATCCAGGAGCTGTTGGGCCACGCGCGGTTGTCGACCACGCAGCGTTACACGAAGCTCTCTCTCGAGCGGGTGCTGGACGTCTACGACGCCTCGCACCCCCGAGCCTGAGGAAGCCGAGCGGTGCCGGAGGGGCGCGCGCGTCGGGTCCTGCTGGTCGGCGAGGAGTCGGCCGGCGTGCAGGTTCTCAGGCGCCTGCTCGCCTCGCCCCACGAGATCGTCGGCGTGCTCGCGAAACGCCCCGGCGCCGGAGTTCGCGGGGCGAGCGTGCGCGAGGTCGCCGAGGCGGCGGGGATCCCGGTCCTTCCGCCGGAGCGGGTGAAGGAGCCCGCCTTCGCCCGGGAGGTCTCGGCGCTGGCGGTCGATCTGATCCTCAACGTCCACTCGCTCTACTTGATCCGGCCGGAGATCCTGGAGGCGGCCCGCATCGGCGCCTTCAACCTCCACCCGGGCCCGCTGCCGAGGTACGCCGGACTGAACGCGCCGAGCTGGGCCGTGTTGAACGGCGAGCGGCAGCACGGCGTGACCGTTCACTGGATGGACCGGGGCATCGACACCGGGGACATCGCTTACCAGACGATCTTCCCCATCGAGCCGCGCGCGACGGGGTTGTCGGTCGCGGCGAGGTGCATCCGCGAGGGTGTCGCGCTGCTCGAGCGCCTGCTCGACGACGCCCGGGCCGAACCGCCGAGGATCCCCCGGCGTCCCCAGGACAGGTCCTCGCGCAGCTACTACGGGCGCGGCGTTCCGCACGGAGGCCGGATCCGCTGGGAATGGCCCGCCGAACGGCTGGACGCCTTCATCCGCGCCGCCGACTACTATCCCCTACCCTCCCCCTGGGGCCATCCCCGGGCGCGGCTCGCCGGCGAGCCGCTGGGCGTGGTCCGGGCGGAGCCCGCCGATGGGCCGGAGGGCGCGGCGCCGGGGACCGTTCTGGCCGAGGGCGGCGCCTGGCGCGTCGCGTGCGGCGACGGCTGGCTCGCCCTCCGCCTCGTGCACTGGCGGGGGCGCTACGGCCCCCCGGAGAAGCTCCTGCCTCCTGCGGAAAGGCTGGAGGACGGCGGCGGATAGGGGCGCACCGAGACCTGGAAGCGGAGGAGGCGTCGCGTTGGCTGTCGTGTTCGTGGTGGACGACGATCCCGTGACCTGCGAGGCGGTCGCGGCCGCGCTGGCGCCCGAGGGCCACGACATCCGCACCTTCGAGCGCCCGCGGGCGGCGCTCGAGGCCGCGCGGGAAGAGCCCCCTGCGGTGGTGATCACCGACTTCGCGATGCCCGAGATGAACGGCCTCGAGTTCGTTCTCTCGCTCCGGGAACCGTGTCCCGACACCACGTTCCTGGTGGTTTCCGGCCAGGCGACGGTGGAAGACGCCGTCTCCCTGATGAAGCACGGCGTCGTGGACGTGCTGGTCAAGCCGCCGCGCGCGCGGGCGCTGCGGAAGGCGCTGGCGCTCGCGCTCGCCCAGCACGAACTCGCCGCGGAGAACCGCCGGCTCCGACAGGATCTCCGGGCACGGCGGCGGCTCGACAACGTGATCGGCACTTCCCCGGCATTCACGCGGGTGCTGCGCCAGGTCGAAAAGATCGCTCCCAGTCAAGCGAGCGTCCTGCTGACCGGCGAGACCGGCACGGGGAAGGAGGTGATCGCGGAAGCGATCCACGAGCTGAGCCCGCGGAGCGACCGGCGCCTCGTGAAGGTCCACTGCGCGGCGATCCCCGACACGCTCCTCGAGGCGGAGCTCTTCGGCCACGTCCGCGGCGCCTTCACCGGCGCGGTGCGCGACCGGGCGGGCCATTTCGAGCAGGCCCACCGGGGGACGATCTTCCTCGACGAGGTCGGCGAGATCTCGCCGCCGGTCCAGGTGAAGCTCCTGCGCGTCCTCCAGAGCGGGGAGATCCAGCGCCTGGGGGAGTCGGCCACTCGCCGCGTCGACTGCCGCGTCATCGCCGCGACGAACCGCGACCTCGAAAAGGAGGTCGCCGCGGGCCGCTTTCGCGAGGACCTGTACTTCCGGCTCAACGTGATCACCCTGCGCATTCCCCCCTTGCGCGAGCGGGGCGACGACGTGCTCCTGCTCGCCCGCCACTTCCTGGCCCGCGAGGCGGCGCGGGGGGCTCGCCTGGAGGGCTTCACCCCCGCGGCGATCGACGCGCTCTGTCGCTACTCGTGGCCGGGGAACGTCCGCGAGCTGGAAAACGTGATCGCGCGGGCGGCGGCGCTCGCCGAGGGGCCCCTGATCGACGTCGGCGACCTTCCCGAGGCGCTCCGTAACGAATCCGGCCGGGAAGGCGCGGGCCGGCGCATCGAGGAGATGACGCTGGCCGAGGCCGAGCGTCACCTGATCCTCCACGCCCTCGAGCGGTGCTCGGGCGACAAGCGCGCTGCGGCGAAGCGTCTCGGCATCAGCCTGGCGACGCTCTACCGCAAGCTCGCCTCCTACCGTCAGGCATGAGCGACCGCCCGACCCGGGACGATCCCACGGGACTGCCGCAGACCGCCCGCGTGATGGCGGCCGTCGCCGCTGCGGGAGCTCTCGCGCTGGGCGCGGTGGGCGTGGTCTCCTGGCAGCGGGAGCGCGTTCGGCTGGACCGGGAGCAGGAGGCGCGTGCGGAGAGGGCAGCCGCGGTCGCCGCGGCCTTCACCCTCCGGCGGGTGGAGCGAAGCCGGCTCTTCCTCCGCGGACTGGCGCAGGCCCGCCTGCTCCAGGAGGCGCTGGCCCAGCGCAACGCCGCGCGGGTGAGCGCCGCGGTCCGCCGGCTCGCTTCCGGTACGGAGGCTCCGCTGATCGCCGTCCTCGACGCCGCGGGGCGCCCGCTCGGCGGCTCGAACGCGCTCGCCCTCATGTCGCTGGGAAGCCTCTCTCCTCCGAGGTCGTCCGGAGGGGCGTGGCGGGCGTTGCTCGGGCAGGTGGCGGCCGTGTTCGACGTACCGGTCACGGCCGCCGGGCGGACCCTCGGCACCGTGCGCGGGGCCGTGCGATTCGGGCCCGCCTTCCTCAACGAGATCTCGCACGACCTGGGCGTGCCGCTGGCGATCCTGCGCGGCGAGATCTCCGTCGGTGCCGCGTTCCCGGCACCGCCGCCCCTTCCGGGAGGCCAGTCGGACCACCTTGCAGGCCGCACCGAACTCGGAGGCATCCCGTTCGACCTCGCCTACGTCCGTCTCGACCGCGCGCCGCTGGAGTCGGATCCGGGGGGCCCGCCGACCTGGATCGTCGCGGGGATCGACCGTTCGGGCGTGGCCGCGGCGCGCCGGCGCTTCCTCTGGCTGACCGCCGGACTCGGGGCCGGCGGCCTCGCACTGATGCTGCTGGTGACCGGTGTCCTGCTTCGCGCCGCATCGACTCGCGAGCGGCGCCTCGTGGCCCAGCGGGACGCGGCCGCCGCCCGCTCGGCCGGTCTTTCCGACCGGCTCGAGCACCTTCGGGCCGTCGTCCACGACATCAAGGCGCCGCTGACCGGCGTCCAGCTCACCGCAGAGCAGCTCCGCGAGACGGCCGAGGACGAGGGAACGCGCCGGGCGCTCGGCCGCATCATCCAGACCTGCGAGCGGCTCGAGCTGTTCCTGACGAACGTCTTGACCGCCGCGCGGGCCGAGGAAGGGCCGATCGAGCTGCGGCGGGAGGTGGTTCTCGCGCACGGGATGCTCGAGGAGGTGGCCGAGCGGCTGGCGATCCTCTCGGAGACGCGAGGGGTTCGCCTGGCGACGCGGGCCGACGCGCCGCTGCCGCCGTTCGAGGCCGACGCGTCGCTCCTCGAGCGCGCGCTCGCCAACCTCGCCGCCAACGCGATCGCCGCGTGCGGCGAGGGGGACGAGGTTCGCCTGTTCGCGGAGCGGGGAGACGGCGAGATCGTGCTCGGCGTCGAGGACACCGGACCCGGCTTTCCGTTCGATCCGGCGCAGGCCTTCTCGCGGGCGCGGCCGCGCGTCAAGGACGCCTCGCTCAAGGCCGGCTCGAGTGGCCTGGGTCTGTACATCGTCGCCCGCATCGCCGAGGCCCACGGCGGCCGCTCCGAGGCCGAGAACCGCCCTGGGGGAGGCGCGAGGACCGCGATCCGCATCCCCCTCGCGGGCCCCTCGCGAGACGAGAAGGGGTGACACCCTTTGCGGGACCGGTCCGGCGGCGCTTCCGGCGATCTTTCCGCCGAGCCTCTCCGGACCGGCGCGGCGCCTCGCGTTCCGGGTCGAGCCGCCTCCCGCGGCGGCGGCGCGTTCCGGGCCGCGCGCCGGCGGGACGGCGCTGCCGTCACGAGCCGGCACGCCCCCGCGCCGGCGCCGCTTCCGGAGAGCGCTGCGCCAGGATCCATTCGCGCGCGACTTCGAGCGCGCGGTCGCGTCCGGATCGCTTGTCTTCGAGCGTGGGAATGACCTCGATGTCCGGGAGGATCCCGCGGGACCACGAAGCGTCGCCGTTCGCGCGGACGTAGCGCTTCGTCGATGCGCGGGCCTGCAGGCGCGTGTGCGGCAGCCGGAAGGAGTAGATCTCGCCGAAGGCATTCGGGTTGCCGCCGGTTTCCCTGCCGATCAGCGTCGCCAGGTGGTAGTCCTTGATCGCGTTCGCCAGCTTCTGCGCGGAGGAGAAGGTGCGCGGGCCGATCAGCACGCAGACGGGGCCGTCGTAGCGCAGCGGGTTCTCGGGAGGCACCTTCGTCTCGGCCTCGAAGCCGAGGATCGAGCCCTCGGGCGCGCGCCAGATCCGCCGTCCCAGCGGGTGCAGGTACTGGAGCGGGAGCCATCGCAGCGCCCGCGGAAAGTAGGTCTCCTCGATCCAGCGCTTCTTCTGCCGCGAGACCTTGAGCTCCATGCGGGCCATCATCCGGTACGGCTTGTCGGTGATGTAGGACAGCAGCGCATGGCCGATGTCGGTCGAGCCGCCGCCGTTGCGGCGGAGATCGATGACGAGGCCGCGGATCGGACGCCGCTGGATCTCGCGGAAGGTGCGCTCGAGAAACGAGCGAAACGCGCCCAGACGCCGCATGCGTCGCAGCTCGAGATAGCCGATGTCGCCGTCCATGCGCTCGAAGCGGAAGTCGGCGCTCTCGCTGTGTCGCTTCTCCTTCGCCTCCCTCAGCGCCTCCCACGTCACGCCGCCGAGCACCGTGCGCTGCGCCGGAGCGTCGGGCGCCGTCCTCCACTCGATGTCGAACGGCGGTTCGAGACCCTCGATCCACAGCAGGATCCGGAAGTTGCGCAGCGCCTGGTACTCGCGGTAGTAGAGCTTTTCGCCGCTGAGCGTTTTCACGAAGCGCGAGAACAGTTCGCCGGCGGGCCGGCCGGCGATGCTCGTGAGCCACGCCCCCGGCTCGACGGCGGCGCCCGGTTCGTGGACCGCCGAAACCCGCAGGGCGCCGTCCTCGAAAGCGTCGACCTCGAGCGGGAACCACCGCTCGCCATTCTCGATGGCGCTGCGAAGTTCCAACCCGGGGAACTCCAGCCCGGTGTGGCCGTCGCCGAACGAAGCCGCCAGCTCGGCGAGCAGCGGCCAGAACTCCTTGCGCGTCATCGGCCGCGCCAAGGCCTTCCGCAGCTCGGCGGCGCGGGCCGCGATCGACTCCTTGGAGACGTGAAAGTAGAGGTCGGGATGGACCTCCTCGAAGGTGCGGAGCACGAACTCGAGATCCGCGGCGAGTTCTTCCGGGGAGAACGACCGGGTGGCGATCTCCGGGCCGGGAGGCGGCTCCGGAGCGTGGGCCAAGTAGGACCAGCCGGAGAGGCCGGCCGCGGCGACGGCGATGCCGAGCAGACAGGTCGCGAGCAGGCGCATGGACCGGCCGACGGTACCCCGGCGCGGCGCCCTCCGACAACTCCCTCCGCCGCCGCTTCCCAGGACTCGCTACACCAGGAACTTCCCCGAAACGCCGAGCGCAAAGGCGATCGCGCCGAGGTGCAGTTCGATCCACATCAGCGTGCGCGCGCGGCGGAGGGCCACCCGCGCCGCCGGCGCATCGCCCGCCGCGAGGGCCGTGCGAAGAGCGCGGTAGGGTCCGAGCGCCACCGCGGCGATCAGCCCCGCCGCGAGGAGGCCGAAGAGCATCATCAGGTTCACGTGCAAGGGAAGGCGCGCCATCCCGCCGAACGCCGCGGTCATCCGGAAACCGGTCAGCAGGACGAGCAGCGCGGCCGCCGCCGACCAGACGAGGAAGGTCCCGAGGGCCCGGGCCCACAGCCTCGTGTGGCGCTCGCCGTCGAGAACTTCGCGGGCTGCCGGCTGGAGAACGAAGCCGGCGAAGACGAGGCCTCCCACCCAGACCATCGCCGCCAGGCCGTGAAGGAGGTAGAGAAGGAACGTCTCCATCGCCGCACTCCCCCGCGGGGCGCGCCCACCCCGCGCGCTCCCGCTCGTGATCCCGCCGCATCGGCGGGGCGGCCGCCCCGCCCGCCGCGGCACCCGGGGCCGGAGGACCCGCCCCGGCGGACCGCCCGCTCCCGCCCCCACCGGGAGCGGAGCGGTGAAGACTACCGCGAGGGCATGCTCCAGGCGAGGCCTGCCGCCCGGAAGCCCGACCGGGGGCGAGCTCAGCCGCCCGGCTCCAGCCGGCGGAGCTGATCCAGCAGCTCCCGCGCCGCGGGGCGCTTCCGGAAGTCGCGGTCGATCCGGATCCACCGGACGCGCCCGTCACGGCCGATCAGGATGGCCGTGGGGTGAGGAACGGAGCGCTTCTCCTCGTTGATCACGCCGTAGGCGCGGATCACTTCGAGTTCGGTGTCGGAGAGGAGGGTCAACCGCACCCCCGCATCCCCGGCCCATCGCTCCAGCCTCGCAACGGGATCGGGGCTGACGGCCCACAGTTCGGCACCGAGCGATTCGAACGCCTGGCGATTCGCGTGCAGCTCACCGAGCTGCTTCCGGCAATAGGGTCACCACACTCCTCGGAAGAAGACGAGCACGACCGGTTTCTTGCCGGCGACCTGCGAGAGCGTGCGCGTGCCTCCTCCGGCGGCGGGCAGGGTGAAATCGGGGGCGATCGAACCGACCCCGATGGGAGCGGCCGGCGGTTCGGCTGCGGCGCAGGCGAACGCCAGGCTCAATGCGGGCAAGGCCAGCCAGCGGGCAGGGCGGGGCATCGGAATCTCCTTTCCCTCGGGCGGGTCGATCCGCCCGCGTTCCCACGTTACCAGATCGCCACCTCGAAGCGCCCGTCGGCGTCGGCGACCCCCCTGAGCATCGACGGCGTGCTGTAGACCATCGCCACCGACCCGTCCGCTCCGACGGCGATCAGTCCCCCGTCGCCGGGGCGGAGGACGTCATCGATCACGTGGTGAGCCGCCTGCTCGAGGGTCAGCCCCTTGTACTCGACGAGAGCGGCGACCGTGCGCGCCACCGTGTACCGGATGAACTGCTCTCCCTGACCGGTACAGGAGATGGCGGCCGTGCCGTCGGCATAGGTTCCGGCCCCGATCACGGGCGAATCGCCGATCCGGCCCGTCGCCTTGTTGGTGAGCCCGCCGGTGGAGGTTCCCGCCGCGAGGCGTCCTTCGCGGTCGAGGGCCACGGCGCCCACCGTCCCGTGTCCTGCCGGAGCGGAGCGCTCCTTCTCGAGAGCCCGCTGCAGCGCGTCCCATCGGCGCTGGGTGAAGAAGTAGGACGGGTCGACCAGCTCGAGCCCGACCCTCTCCGCGAACCGCTCCGCGCCTTCGCCCGCGAAGAAGACGTGCCGCGAGCGCTCCATGACCGCCCGGGCGAGCTTGATCGGGTTTTTCACGCGCGTGACGCCGGTCACCGCGCCGCACCGCATCGTCGCGCCGTCCATGATCGACGCGTCCAGTTCGTTCCGGCCCTCGTGCGTGAACACGGCGCCCTTCCCGGCGTTGAACGCGGGATCGTCCTCGAGCGTCGCGATGACCGCCTCCACGGCATCGACGCTGCTTCCTCCCCGCTCGAGGATCTCCTTGCCCCGTGTCAGCGCCGCCTTCAGTCCCTCCGTGAAGGCGGTCACGCGTTCCGGGCTGGTGCTCTCCGGGCGGGCGGATCCGGCGCCCCCGTGAATCACGAGCACCCAAGCCGGACGCCTGGCCCGTCCCGCTTCCGGCGGGCTCGCCGCCCCCCCGCGCTGGCAGGCCATCATCGACAACGTCAGCAGAAGTCCCACGCACGCACTCGCCCGCATCTTCGCCTCCCTCACCGCAGCCCGCGCACCTCGAAACGGAGGCGGACGGTCTCGCCCGGCCCGACCCGGACGTCCGCCACCTCGGGCCGGACGTCGAGGCTGGCTCCTCCCGGCCCGAAGATCATGACCCGGTAGCGGCCCGGCGGCAGCCCCTCCGCGCGGAACCCGGCCCGGCCGGGGCCGGCGGGATCGGGGGCGAGCCGCGCCCATTCGCGGAGGATATCGTCAGGGCCGACCAGGACGACCTCGGCGGCGAGTTCGACGCGCCCCCGAAGGCTCCCCTCGATCTTCCCGGCGGGCGCCTCCGGTGCCGCTGGCCGCGGCCCGGGGCGGCGGCCCGGGTGCGGGGCGGCGGGGGTCTGGTCGCGGTCCGCTTCCTTTTCGCCATCGGGGGGCGGCTCCCGTTCCGCTGCCGCGCCGCCGCCGGCGTTCCGCGGGACGGCTGGCCGGAAGCGAGGCGCGTCCGCGCTCGTCTCCACGGAGGCCGGTGCGCCTCGCCCCTCGGGCGGCGGCCCGGCGGCGACGCGTCGCGGGGGGCGGCCGCCCCGCAGGACGAGAACCGAGCCCTCGGGGAGCGGGACCAGGGCGCGAGCCTCCGGACCGACCGCGATCCGGCCGAACTCCCCGAGATCCTCGCCCCGGAGGAACCGCACCTCCGGAGGCGAGCGCGTGAGGACCGCCACCGCCGCCGGCTCGCGCGTCGTCCAGACGATATCGGCGACGGGACCCAACCTGGACTCGGCGCGCACCGGCATCCGCCCGTGGATCGCGCTGTCGCCGAGGTCGATCAGGCGCACGCCGTCCGGCGCGGCGGCGGCGATCCGGCTCGATCCCTCCCGGACGGAGATCTTGCCGGCGGGAAACCCGAGCGGATAGACGAGCCAGGTGCCGAGATCGGGCAGGCGGAAGCTTCGCAGAGAGCTCCCCGCGGCGACGAGCACCGCCCCGCCGTCCGGGGCAACGGCCGCCGAGCGCGGAGCGAGGGAAAGCCGGCGCACCGGCGGGTGCCGCCGGCGCGCGGCGACCAGCACAGCCCGGTCGCCCCCGAGTTCCGCCACGAGCAGCGGATTCCCTCCGGCGACGAGAAGATCGACGGCCCGGCCCCGCCACCGGCCCACGAGGCGCGCACCCGCTGCGTCCGAGGGGACCTCCCACACCTCGGCGCGGGATTCCCGCTGCACGGCGACGAGAATCCCATCCCCCGTGCACGCGACGGCCACGGGATCGCCCGCCGGAGGGCGCCAGACCTCGGCTCCCTCCGGCCATCTCACGACCCGGCCAAAAGCCGCCTCGAAAACCGACCCGCCGGCAGGCTGGAAGCAGCCCGCGGCCGCGACCGCCGCGCACGTGGCGGCCGACGCGACCAGGGCCGGCACCAGCAGCCTCCGGGACACCGCGGGCTCTCCGGGAGCGCGTCCCGGGCGAGCTTACCGCGGACGCCGGCGTGCGGTCACCGCAGGTCGAGGTTGACGTCCACCTCCGTGCCTGCCGCCAGCACGACCTCACGCCTGACGTCGACGCCGTCCGGCGTGACGATCCGCACGACGTGACGGCCGGGACGGAGATGCATCTTGCGGGGGAAGCCATCGAATTCGTCGGCCGTGCCGCGGTAGGTGCCGTCGACCCAGATCCGGGAAGACTTGGGCTTCACGTTGAAGTCGACGACCGCACCCGGCCGCCCGTCGACGATCACGACCCGGTGCAGGGGGCGCGGGGTGCCGATGACGATCACGGCGTGCGCGCGGACGCGGCGGTGGTGGTGACGCCACGGTCTCGGATGCGCGATCGCCGGCGCGGCGAGGAAGGCGAGACAGACCGCCGCCGCGAGAATGCGTCCGAACCTCGAAAACGGTGCGCTCATGATCACCTCCGTCGGGGTCGCTCCTCCCGCGCCTCCATTCGTCGAAGACGCGGACGGGCCCGCCCGGTTGACACAGCCGCGGGCCCGCCGGAGTGAATCGTCGTGCCCCGTGGGCGGCCGGGGCCACCCCGGCGGCGGGTTCACGCGCCGGCGTCGTTCAGGATCTTGCGGATCGCTGCGCGGGTGATCGGGTGGTAGCGGGGACTCGCCCGCTCGAAGAGCGCGCGGGCCCGTGCCCGCCCTTCCTCCGTCGCCGACAGATCGCGGTAGAGGGGCTCGAGGAACTTCAAGCGGCCGACCTCGAGCAGAAACTCCTCCAGGCGGGCATCGGCCGCGCGATAGCGGGACCGCACGGCGTGCCGGAGCCACGCGCCGAGGATCTCGGCGTTCGCCGAGTCGGTGAAGTGGAACGCTGCGTCCAGCTCTGCCATCCGGTCCACGGGGACCGGATCCTCGAGGTGGCCCAGGAACCGCAGCCACTGCTGCGTGTTCCAGCCGCCGGCATCGAGACGATCGGCCGGCGTTCCGGAACGCCAGGCCTCGAACTGCCGGTCGACTCGGGCGAACGCCTCCGGGACGACCTCCGGGGAGTCCTCGGGCAACCCCGGCATGTCGATCCAAAGCTCGGCCTCTTCGAGCGCCTCCGGGTCGTCCTTGGCGAGATGCGCCGCGAGGAAGTGGCGGAAGTCCTTCGTCGTGACCGGGCGGAACGCGAACGCATCGAAGTAGCGCCGCAAGAACGCGTCGAACGCCCGGCGGCCGAACCGCCGCTCGAGACGTTCGAGGAACATGCGCCCCTTCTCGTAAGGCACATCCGTCATCGCCTCGTCCGGGTCCCGGCCCGCAAGATCCAGGGCGAGCCGGGTGTCGGGCGAGCTGCGGCCGAGGCGGTCCAACTCCTCCTCAAGGGCGTGTCGCCCGAGGGCCCGCAACATGTCGGCGTACTCCTTCCCCCTCAGCGCCTCCATGATCCGGACTTCGATGTAGGTCGTGAATCCCTCGTTGAGCCAGAAGTCGTTCCAGGTCGCGTTGGTGACGAGGTTTCCCGACCAGGAGTGCGCCAGCTCGTGGGCGACCAGCGCGGTGAGCGAGCGGTCCCCCGCCAGCACCGTCGGCGTGACGAAGGTCAGGCGCGGGTTTTCCATCCCACCGAACGGAAAGCTCGGCGGCAGGACGAGGATGTCGTAGCGGCCCCACCGGTACGGCCCGTAGAGCGATTCGGCGACGGCCATCATCTCTTCGGTCTCGGCGAATTCCCGGGCCGCCCGGTCGACCACCTCCGGCTCGGCATAGACGCCGGAGCGGGGACCGAGGGGGCGGAATTCCAGCTCACCGGCCGCGATGGCCATCAGATAGGCGGGGATCGGCTGCGGCATCCGGAACCGGTAGACGCCGTCGGGCGCCGGTTCGGTCGGATTCTCGGCGCTCATCAGCGCCATCAGCGGCGGAGGCACGCGGACCGTGGCTTCGTAGGTCGCGCGCACGGAAGGGGTGTCCTGGCAGGGGATCCAGCTCCGCGCGAGGATCGACTGCGACTGGGAATAGAGGAAGGGATGCCGCCCCCCCTCCGTCTGCTCGGGATCCAGCCATTGCAGAGCGGCGGCCTCTGGATCCGTCCGGTAGGCGACGACGACCGATCTCGTTTCCGGGCGGAGCTCGACGGCGAGCGGCCGCCCGAGTCCCGCCCGGGCCGGGCCGAGACGCCACTGCAGGGGCCTTCCCTTTCCGTCCCGCACGGACCGGATCTCGAGGTCGCGGGTGTCGAGCACGAGCGGAGCGCCGGGATCGCGGCGGTCCAAGTCGAGCCGCACGGAGCCGGACAGGCGCCGCGCCTCGAAGTCGGCCTCGAGGTCGAGCGCGAGGTGCGTGACCCGGACCTGCTCGGGGTGCGACCAGGAATGGGGATCGGGGCCGTCCGGGGCCGCCGGCGCGCCGCACCCGGCCGCGAGGAGCAATCCGGCGGCGGCGCCGAGCGCACCCAGCGTCCGGCCCCGCCGGATTCGTGGCCTCCGTTCGGTTCCCACCGGGCCTCCTCGGGACGGGCGATCATAGGCCGGCCCGCCGCGGAGGCGCACGCGGCGTCCGGTCGCCTCTCCGGATCGGAGACGGCTCGGCGAGGAGGACGAGGGCCGGCCCGGCGGGTTCGCGGCCGGCGACGGCCGCGTTCGCGCGGGGGACGGCGGCCGGCGATGACCGCGCCCGCGCGGGGGACGGCGGCCGCCGGCGAGTTTCCCGCTTCCGTCGGGGACCCGGGCCTTTCCGGCGGCGCGGCGGTCGCGCGGCGGCCCGGCTGTCGCGGGTAGACTTTCCGCATGGGCACGGGCGCCGACGCACCCCGGGACGCCGACCGCGTCCTCTCGGTGGAGCCCGGTCCCGAGGTGGAGACGCGGGTCCGGGGCTCGCGGTTCATCGGCCAGGCGTTGCCGGCGGGTTCGGTCGACGACGCCGGCCGCCTCCTCGCCGCGATCCGCCGCCGGTACCACGACGCGACGCACCACTGCTGGGCGCTGCGCCTCGCGGGACCGGGCGAACCGGAGGAGCGCTGCGACGACGCGGGGGAGCCGTCGGGAACCGCCGGCGCTCCGATCCTCTCCACCCTTCGGCACGCAGGACTCCTCGACACGCTTTGCGTGGTCACGCGCTATTTCGGCGGCACGAAGCTGGGAACGGGGGGGCTGGCGCGCGCCTACGCGGAGGCGGCCCGGCGGGCCCTGGAGGCCGCGCCGCGCCGGGAGGTGTGGCGGACCGAGCGGGTTCTCCTCCGCTGCGAGTACGAGCGGCTCGGGGCGGTCGAGGCCGCACTGGCGAGGGCGGGTGACGCCCTGGTCTCGGTCGACCGAGCCTTCGACCCCGCCCCGAGGCTCACCCTCGAGGTCAAGAGCAGCCGCCTCGAGTCGCTGGTCCGGACGCTGACCGACGCCACCGCCGGCGAAGCGCGGATCGAGCGGCTGCCCGGGGAGGGCCGGTGAGGATCGGCGTCCTGTCCGACACGCACGATCTCCTCCGCCCGGAGGCGCTGGACGCCCTCGCCGGCGCCGATCTCATCGTGCACCTCGGCGACGTCTGCAGCCCGGGCATCCTGCAAGAGCTCTCCCGCCTCGCGCCGGTCCGTGCCGTTCGCGGAAACTGCGATGGTGGGGCGTGGGCGGCGAGCCTCCCTCCCTCGGACACCTTCGAGGCGGAGGGGATCACCATCCATGCGCGTCACGATCTCGGCCTGCTGGACATCGCACCCGACCGGGCCGGAATCGCAGTGGTCCTCCACGGCCACAGCCACACACCGGAGCGCCGGCGCCGCGGCGGGGTGCTCTACCTCAATCCCGGAAGCGCCGGCCCCCGCCGCTTCCGGTACCCGGTCACGCTGGCCATCCTCGAAATCGAAGGGGGCACCCCGCGCCCCCGCTTCGTCCGCCTCGCCGGGTGACCCCGGCGCGCCGGCGGCGGCCTCGCGTCCCCCCGGCGGATCCCCGCCGGGAGGTCCCGCCCCTCCGGCCGGACCGTCGATCGGGAGGGAACGCCGGGAGAGATCGGCGCGAGCGGGCCCCGGGGATTCGAGCGGTCGGAATGGCGACCCGGGCGGCGTGGGGGC
>RFHH01000111.1 GCA_003696075.1 Acidobacteriota bacterium | reverse complement strand
GGGCGGCCCCGGGCGGCGTGCCGGGCGGGCGCGACCGCGGGAAGGGGCCGGCGGAGCGACGATGCGCGAGAACGTGATCCTCGCCTGCACCGAGTGCAAGCGGAGGAACTACACGACCACGAAGAACAAGAAGCTGAAGCCGGACCGGTACGAGTTCAGGAAGTACTGCCGGTTCTGCCGGAAGCACACGCTGCACCGCGAGACCCGGTGAGGGGCGCGGGCGTGCAGCGCGTGCGGCCACAGGGCAGTAGCTCAATTGGCAGAGCAACGGTCTCCAAAACCGTAGGTTGGGGGTTCGAGTCCCTCCTGCCCTGCCACGCGCGGCCGGCCGGCGGTGGCCCGACGGCCGAATGACGGAGTGAATGACATGAGCACCTGGCGGACGTTTCGCACCTTCGTGGAGGACTCCTGGAAGGAGCTCAAACGGACGTCGTGGCCGTCGCGCAAGGAGGTCGTCGGAACGACCGTGGTCGTCGTGCTGTTCACCGTGGTGGTGGCGGCCTATCTGTCGCTCGTCGACTCGATCCTGGCGGCCATCTGGTCGCTCGTGACCAGCCGGTAGGCGGGCGGGGAAGCCGAGGATGAGCGTGGACGCCGAAAAGGATCGGATGGCGCAGGCGGCGGGGGACGAAGGTCCGGCGGCGCCGCCCGGCGGGGAGCGGCCGGAGCACGGCGCGGCGCAGCCGGCCGAACCGGCCGGGTCCGCCCGCGAGGGGGCGGAGCCGGCCTCGCAGGAGGGGTCCGCCGAGCAGGCGTCGCCTCAGGAAGCGTCGGGCGGGGAGTCGGGCTCCCGGATGCAGTGGTACATCATCCACACCTACAGCGGGTTCGAAAACAAGGTCATGCAATCGCTCCGCCAGCGGGCCGACGCGTACGGGATGGGCGACAAGATCGGCCAGATCCTCGTTCCGACGGAGGACGTGGCGGAGATTCGTGACGGCAAGAAGGTCGTCACCAAGAAGAAGTTCTTCCCGGGATACGTGCTGGTGCAGATGGAGATGTCGGACGAAGCCTGGCACGTGGTGCGCAGCACGCCGAAGGTGACCGGCTTCGTCGGGGGCGGCCAGCGTCCCCTGCCGATGACGCAGGAAGAGGTGGATCGGATCCTGAACCAGGTCCATGTCACCAAGGAGCGGCCGAAGCCCAAGTTCGATTATCGGGTGGGCGACACGGTGAAGATCACCGATGGGCCGTTCAGCAACTTCACCGGCGTGGTGGAGGAGGTGAACGAGGACCGGGCGACCCTGAAGGTGATGGTGAGCATTTTCGGGCGCGCGACGCCGGTGGAGCTGGAGTTCCATCAGGTGAAGCGGCCGGAATGAGTGCGGCCGGACCGCGGCGGCGGGCGCTGCGGCCGGCACAACGGACGGGTGCAACCGGGCGGCTTCGCCGCGCGGGGCGGCCCGGAACGGACGTTCGCAAATGGCGAAGAAGGTTGTCGCGGTCGTCAAGCTGCACTGCCCAGCGGGGAAGGCCACGCCGGCTCCGCCGGTCGGTCCGGCGTTGGGGCAGCACGGCGTGAACATCATGGAGTTCTGCAAGGCGTTCAACGCCAAGACCCAGGGCCAGGAGGGGATGATCATCCCGGCGGTCATCACCATCTACGCCGACCGCTCGTTCACTTTCATCACCAAGACCCCTCCGGCTTCGGTTCTGCTGAAGAAGGCGGCGAAGATCGAGAAGGGATCCGGCGAACCGAATCGTAACAAGGTGGGAAAGGTGACGAGGGCCCAGGTGGAGGAGATCGCGAAGCTCAAGGCGCCCGACCTCACGGCGGCCGATCTGGAGGCGGCCGTGAGGACGATCGCCGGCAGCGCACGCAGCATGGGCATCGAGATCGTGGAGTGACCTCGCCCGCGGCGCGGAACCCGATGGAAGGACGGTGCGGAAATGCCTAAGCGCGGGAAGAAGTACCTGCAGGCGAAGAGCAAGCTCGAGCGGCGTCCCTACGGAGTCGCCGAGGCGATCGCGCGGCTCAAAGAGGTCTCCTGGGCGGGCTTCGACGAGACCGTCGAAATCGCCATGCTGCTCGGTGTCGACCCGAGGCACGCCGACCAGATGGTCCGGGGAACGGTGGTGCTGCCCCACGGCACCGGCAAGACCAAGCGCGTCCTCGCGATCGCCGGCGGCGAAAAGTACCAGGAGGCCGAGGCGGCGGGAGCCGATATCGTGATGACCGGCGAGGAGGCGGTGGAGAAGATCTCCGGGGGTTTCCTCGACTTCGATGCCGTGGTGGCGACGCCCGACGTCATGCGGTTCATCGGGCGGTTGGGGAAGATCCTCGGTCCCCGCGGGCTGATGCCGAACCCGAAGACCGGGACGGTGACGCCCGATATCGCAAGGGCGATCAAGGAGATCAAGGCGGGAAAAGTGGAGTTCCGGGTCAACAAGACCTCGATCGTCCACGGCGTGCTCGGAAAGCGCTCCTTCACCGACGAGCAGTTGCTGGACAACTTCGCCGCATTCGTGGGGGCGGTGCAGCGGGCGAAGCCGCCGGCCGCGAAGGGGCGTTACATCAAGTCGGTGCACATCGGCACGACGATGAGCCCGAGCTTGGAGATCGATCTCACCGAGCTGGACAGGATGCAGCAAGAGCGCGCCTGACCGTCCGGCCCAGGGGGCACGAGCCGATGCCGAGAACGAAGCAGCAGAAGCAGCAGGAGATCGACGCGATCCGCGAGGTGTTCGACGGGGCGAACAGCCTGTACCTGGTGAGCCTCACCGGGCTGACGTCGAACGAGATCAACGAGTTGCGGGCGTCTCTCCGCCAGAAGGGCGCGCGGATTCGGGTGGTGAAGAACCGCCTGGCGAAACGGGCGGCCGAAGGCTCCGCCGTGAAGGAGTTGGAGCGCTGGTTCGTCGGCCCCACGGCGGTCGTGTACCACCCGGAGGAGCCGATCTCGGCGGCCAAGGGGCTCGTCGATTTCGCCAAGACGCACCCCGCTCTGGAGATCAAGGGCGGGCTGGTGGACCGGCGCGAGACGCTGGACGCGGACGGCGTGAGGGCCGTCTCGCAGCTCCCCGGCCTGGAGGAGACGCGGGCGATGCTGCTGTCGCTGATCAACGGTCCGGCGACCAGGCTGCTGCGCCTGCTCTCGACGCCGGCGACGCAGCTCGCCAGGGTGATCGGGGAGAGGAGCCGACAGGAGCAGTAGGAGATGCCCCGGCCGGCCTTTCGGCGGATCCGGGGCGAGGAATTCCGAAGACCAACCGGAGGGCGATGCGCCCGGAGCGGCGCCGACACGGCGCCGGCAGGAGAAACGGACGATGGCTGCAGATCTCAACCAGATTGCCGACTCGCTCAGCTCGCTGACCGTCATGGAGGCCGCGGAGCTGGTGAAGATGCTCGAGGAGAAGTGGGGCGTCTCCGCCGCGGCTCCGGTGGCGGTGGCGGCGGTGCCGGGGGCGGCCGCGGGGCCGGCGGCCGAGGAAGAGAAGGACGAGTTCGACGTCATTCTCACCGACATCGGCCCCAAGAAGATCAACGTGATCAAGGTGGTCCGCGAGCTGACGAGCCTGGGCCTGAAGGAGGCGAAGGAGCTCGTGGAGTCGGCGCCGAAGGCGGTCAAGGAAGGCGTCACGAAGCAGGAAGCCGAGGAGATCAAGAAGAAGTTCGAGGAAGTCGGAGCCAAGGTGGAGGTGAAGTAACCGACCGGGTGCACACCGGACGGCCTGTGCGGTTCCGGAAGAGCAGCGCAAGGCCCGCGGCCGCCCCCGGGGCGGCGCGGGCGTCGTGCGCCTTGCGGGCGGCCGGCAACCGGCGCGCGAGTTCTTCCACGACAGCGGCTGAAATCGATCCTTGAGGTGAGCCTGATGGCGATCGCCGGAACGACGCAGAGAACGCGCCACAACTTCTCCAAGATCCCCTCGAAGATTCAGGTCCCCAACCTGATCGAGGTCCAGAAGCGCTCCTACGAGCGCTTTCTGCAGATGTACACGGCCCCCGAGGATCGGGAGGACGTCGGTCTCCAGGCGGTGTTCAAGTCGATCTTCCCGATCGAGGACTTTCGCGAGACCTGCAGCCTCGAGTTCATCAGCTACTCGATCGGAACCTGGGAGTGCAAGTGCGGCGCCCTGCAGGGAATCGAGAAGCTCCGCATGCACTCTCCGCACGCGAACCGGCCGTTCATCGTGCGAAACCCGAAAGCGGCCGAAATCACCTGCCCGTATACCGGCGAGACGATCCCGAACACGCTCGAGGTGTGCGAGGAGTGCGGCGAGCCGGTCGGGTTGAAGTTCAAGTACTCGGTCGAGGAGTGCCAGGAGCGGGGGATGACCTTCAACGTGCCGCTGAGGGTCACCGTCCACCTGGTCGTCTACGACAAGGATCCGGAGACCGGAGCGCGGAGCATTCGGGACATCAAGGAGCAGGAGGTCTACTTCGGCGAAATCCCGATGCTCACGGAGAACGGGACGTTCATCATCAACGGTACGGAGCGGGTGATCGTCTCGCAGCTCCACCGCAGCCCGGGAGTGTTCTTCCAGGCCACTCAGGCCACTCCGGACTGCCAGACCTTCATGGCGAAGATCATTCCGTACCGCGGGGCCTGGGTCGAGTTCGAGTTCGACCAGAAGAAGCAGATCCTCTACGTCCGGATCGACAGGAAGCGGAAGTTCCCCGGGACGGTCTTCCTCCGCGCGCTCGGACTCGCCACCGACGAGCAGATGCTCCGGGAGTTCTACACCCCGGCCGAGATCCTCCTCGAGAAGGACCGGCTTCTGTGGGGCGTCGGCCCGGGCCTCCTGCAGCGCCGTGCGGCCGCCGAGGTGAAGAAGGACGGCAAGCGGCTGGTCACCAAGGGCGCCAAGATCCGGAAGGCCAACTTGAAGCGGCTCGAGGATGCCGGTGTCCAGTACGTGCCGATCGCCGACTCGGAGTTCAAGGGAGCGGTGGCCCTCGAGCCGATCAGCGATCCGGAGACCGGGGAGCTGATCGCGGACGTCAACGAAGAGCTGGACGAGGAGAGCCTCGCGAAGATCCGGGCGGCGGGCATCGAGCGGATCATCGTCATCTTCCCCGAGAACGACCCCGTGGGTCCCGTGCTGCACGAGACCTTGAAGAAGGACACGGTCGGCACGCCCGAAGAAGCGCTGCTGGAGATCTACCGGAAACTCCGTCCGGGCGATCCTCCCACGGTGGACGCGGCGACGAAGCTGTTCAACGCGATGTTCTTCGATCCACAGCGCTACGACTTCTCGCGCGTGGGCCGGCTCAAGTTCAACACCCGGCTGGGCACCAACAGGCCGCTGGACGAGAAGATCCTCCACCCGGACGATTTCTACGCTGTCATCCGGTATTTCCTCAAGCTTCCCCAGGGAGAGGGCGTTCTCGACGACATCGATCATCTGGGCAGCCGCCGGGTGCGGTCGGTGGGCGAGCTCCTGGAGAACCAGTTCCGCATCGGCCTGATCCGCATGGAGCGTGCGATCAAGGAGAAGATGTCGGTCTACCAGGAGATGACCACCGCGATGCCGCATGACCTGATCAACGCGAAGCCGGTGGTGGCGGCGGTCCAGGAGTTCTTCGGCAGCAGCCAGCTCAGCCAGTTCATGGACCAGACGAACCCGCTGTCGGAGGTCACGCACAAGAGGCGGCTCTCGGCGCTGGGGCCGGGTGGGCTCAGCCGGGAGAGGGCCGGGTTCGAGGTGCGGGACGTCCACCCGACGCACTACGGGCGGATCTGCCCGATTGAGACGCCGGAGGGCCCGAACATCGGGCTGATCTCGTCGCTCGCTTGCTATGCGCGCATCAACGACTACGGATTCATCGAGTCGCCGTACCGCAAGGTGGTCGACGGCCGGGTCGTGGAGCACGTGAGGATCACCTACGGCGGCGATTCCGGTTACGAGGTCGGGGATATCGTCACGCAGGAGGAGTTCGAGCGGAAGCGGGCCGAGATCGAAAGGCGCGGCGGAAAGGTGCCCGTGGCGGTCCCCCATGCCTTCTACCTCACCGCTTGGGAGGAAGACCAACACAAGATCGCCCAGGCGAACGCGCGCTACGACGAGACCGGCCGATTCGTCAACGAGAGTGTGACGGCCCGGCACGCGGGGAGCTTCTTGTTCGCGCCTCGGGAGGAGGTGGACTACATCGACGTCTCTCCGAAGCAGGTCGTCTCGGTGGCAGCCGCGCTGATCCCCTTCCTGGAGAACGACGACGCCAACCGGGCGCTGATGGGGTCGAACATGCAGCGTCAGGCGGTGCCGCTGCTGCGTCCCGAGGCGCCGATCGTCGGCACCGGAATGGAGGAGACGACCGCGAGGGATTCCGGGGCGGTCGTGGTGTGCCGCCGCTCGGGGATCGTCGACAAGATCGACGCGACCCGCATCATCGTGCGGGTGACCGGCGAGGAGGGCGGCGAGGACTTCGGCGCCGACGTCTACTCGCTGATCAAGTTCCGGCGCTCGAACCAGAACACCTGCATCAACCAGAAGCCGCTGGTGCGGCAGGGAGACCGGGTGCGCGCCGGGCAGGTTCTCGCCGACGGCCCGTGCACGGATCACGGGGAGCTGGCGCTCGGCCGGAACGTTCTGGTGGCGTTCATGCCGTGGCGCGGATACAACTTCGAGGACGCGATCCTCGTCAGCGAGCGGCTCGTCCGGGAGGACGCGTACACCTCGATCCACATCGAAGAGTTCGAGATCGAGGCGCGGGATACGAAGCTCGGCCCCGAGGAGATCACCCGGGACATCCCGAACGTCTCGGAGGAGTTCCTCAAGGATCTGGACGAGAGCGGCATCATCCGCATCGGCGCGCATGTCAAGCCGGGCGACATCCTGGTAGGGAAAGTGACCCCGAAGGGGGAAACGCAGCTCACGCCCGAGGAGAAGCTCCTGCGCGCGATCTTCGGCGAAAAGTCGGGCGATGTGCGGGATGCGAGCTTGACGACGCCGCCCGGGATCGAGGGGACGGTCGTCGGGGTGCGGGTCTTCGCGCGGAAGGGAACGGAGAAGGACGCGCGGCACCGCGCCATCGAGCAGGAGCAGATCCAGCGGTGGGAGAAGAACCTCAACGACGAGATCCGGATCATCAACGAGGAGAACCGGCGGCTGATCGCCGATCTCCTCGAGGGCGAGAAGCTCCAGTCGCCGCTGGTGGACGCGGCGAGCGGCGAGGTCCGGCTCGAGGCCGGCACCACGCTTACGCGGGAGATCATCCGAGAGCTCGAGACGGACGACCTCCTGCGGCTCGACGTCAAGCCGCGAAGGGCGGCGACGCTCGACGCGATCCGGAAGATCGGCGAGCGCACCCGGAAGAAGATCCAGCTTCTCGAGAAGTTCCATCGCGAGAGGATCGAGCAGCTCGAAAAGGGTGACGAGCTGCCCCCGGGCGTGATCAAGCTGGTCAAGGTCTTCGTGGCGATGAAGCGGAAGCTGTCGGTCGGCGACAAGATGGCCGGACGCCACGGGAACAAGGGTGTCATCGCCCGGATCCTTCCGATCGAGGACATGCCTTACCTTCCGGACGGGACGCCGGTCGACGTGGTGTTGAACCCTCTTGGCGTGCCGAGCCGAATGAACGTGGGACAGATCCTGGAGACCCACCTGGGGTGGGCCGGGAAGGTCCTCGGCCTGCACTTCGCGACACCGGTCTTCGACGGGGCGCGCGAGGGGGACATCAAGAACTTCCTCGCCCAGGCGAATCTGCCGCCGGACGGCAAGACGGTGCTCTACGACGGGATGACCGGGGAGCCGTTCGAGCAACGGGTGACGGTCGGATACATCTATCTGCTGAAGCTCAGCCATCTCGTCGACGACAAGATCCATGCCCGGTCGATCGGGCCGTACTCGCTGATCACTCAGCAGCCGCTCGGCGGGAAGGCCCAGTTCGGCGGGCAGCGCTTCGGCGAGATGGAGGTGTGGGCGCTGGAGGCGTACGGCGCGGCGCACGTCCTCCAGGAGCTCTTGACCTGCAAGTCGGACGACGTCTACGGGCGCACGAAGATCTACGAGGCGATCGTGAAAGGCCAAGGGTGGGTCGAGCCCGGTCTTCCCGAGTCGTTCAACGTTCTGGTGAAGGAGCTGCAGGCTCTGTGCCTGGACGTCGAGCTGATGACCGAGGATGTGGAAGAGGCCGTGTGAACCGGGTTTCCGCGGGGCGGGCCCGGACTCGAATCTGCGCCGCCGGTGAAGCCGGCAGGAGGGCGCTTTGAGCAAGAGTTCGCTGTTCTTCGACAGGGCGAAGACGATCAACGACTTCACGGCGATCCGGATCAGTCTGGCGTCGCCGGAGAAGATCCGCTCCTGGTCGTACGGCGAAGTGACCAAGCCGGAGACGATCAACTACCGCACCTTCAAGCCGGAGCGGGACGGACTCTTCTGCGCGCGGATCTTCGGGCCGGTCACCGACTGGGAGTGCCTGTGCGGGAAGTTCAAGCGCATGAAGCACCGCGGCGTCGTTTGCGACAAGTGCGGCGTCGAGGTCACCCAGTCGAAGGTCCGGCGGGAGCGGATGGGGCACATCGAGCTGGCCTCTCCGGTTTCCCACGTGTGGTTCTTCCACCAGCTTCCGAGCCGGATCGGTCACCTCCTGGACATCTCGAAGCGGGACCTGGAGCGGATCCTCTACTTCGAGTGCTATGTGGTGATCGACCAGGGTGACGTGCCGGAGATCGAAGAGGGTCAGCTCCTGACCGAGGAACAGTACCGGGAGCTGCGCGACAAGTACGGCGCCGGGTCCTTCGAAGCGATGATGGGCGCCGAGGCGATCAAGACCCTCCTGAGCCGCGTGGACGTCGAGCGTCTCGCCGTCGAGCTGCGCGACGGCATGAAGAACGAGACGTCGATCCAGAAGCGGCAGAAGCTGGCCAAGCGGCTCAAGGTCGTGGACGCCTTCCGTCGCTCCGGGAACCGGCCGGAGTGGATGATCCTGGACGTGATTCCGGTGATCCCGCCCGAGTTGCGGCCGCTCGTGCCGCTGGAGGGGGGACGCTTCGCGACGTCCGACTTGAACGACCTTTACCGGCGGGTGATCAACCGGAACAACCGGCTGAAGAAGCTTCTCGATCTGCGGGCCCCCGATGTCATCGTTCGCAACGAGAAGCGGATGCTGCAGGAGGCCGTGGACGCCCTGATGGACAACGGGCGGCGCGGCCGGGTGCTGCGCTCGACCCAGAACCGGCAGCTCAAGTCGCTGTCCGACTCGCTGAAGGGGAAGCAGGGGCGGTTCCGGCAGAACCTCCTCGGAAAGCGCGTGGACTACTCCGGGCGTTCGGTCATCGTCGTCGGGCCGGAGCTGAAGCTGCACCAGTGCGGCCTGCCGAAGAAGATGGCCCTCGAGCTGTTCAAGCCCTTCATCTACAACAAGCTGGAGGAGCGGGGCATCGTCTCCACGATCAAGGCGGCGAAGGAGATGGTCGAGCTGGAGCGGCCGGAGGTGTGGGACATCCTGGAGGAGGTGATCCAGGATCACCCCGTACTGCTGAACCGGGCGCCCACGCTCCACCGCCTGGGCATCCAGGCTTTCGAGCCGCAGCTCGTCGAGGGGAAGGCGATCCAGATTCACCCGCTGGTCTGCACCGCCTTCAACGCCGATTTCGACGGCGACCAGATGGCGGTCCACGTTCCGTTGTCGACGAGAGCCCAGGCCGAAGCGCACATCCTCATGATGAGCCGGCGGAACCTCCTCAAGCCGGCCAATGGCAAGCCGATCACCGTTCCCAGTCAGGACATGGTGCTCGGCGCCTACTATCTCACCAAGACGAAGCCCGGGCGCCAGGCGGAGGGGCGGATCTTCGGGTCGCCGGAGGAAGTGCTCCTGGCGTACGAGAGCGGATACGTGGAGGCGCTCACCCCGATCAACCTGCGGTACACCGGAGAGCTCATCGATCTCACCACGCTGTACGACGACCAGGACGTGACGCGGGCGCCGGTGCAGAAGGTCGAGAACGAGCTCATCAGTACGACGGTGGGCCGGGTCGTGTTCAACGAGATGCTGCCGCCGGAGCTTCCCTTCATCAACGGCCTGCTGAAGAAGCGCGGCCTGCAGGAGCTGGTCAATTTCTGCAGCATGCGGTACGGCCACGACCTCACCATCAAGATGGTGGACCAGCTGAAGGAGATCGGGTTCCGGTATGCCACGAAGGCCGGCGTCTCGATCGGAATCGACGACATGGTGATTCCGGAGGAGAAGGAGAAGCTGGTTGCCGAGGCGCGGGCCGAGCAGATCAAGGTCGAAAAGCAGTACCGGGACGGAGCGATCACCAACGGCGAGCGGTACAACAAGGTCGTGGCGATCTGGTCGGAGGTTACCGACCGCGTCGCGGAAGCGATGTTCGAGCGGATGAAGGAGATCGACCAGGATCCGAACGAGCCCTTCAATCCGATCTACATCATGGCCGACTCCGGCGCGCGGGGCAGCAAGCAGCAGATGCGGCAGCTCGCCGGGATGCGGGGCCTGATGGCCAAGCCGTCCGGCGAGATCATCGAGACGCCGATCACGGCCAACTTCCGCGAGGGCCTGACGGTGGCGCAGTACTTCATCTCCACCCACGGGGCCCGGAAGGGGCTGGCGGACACGGCGCTCAAGACGGCGGATTCGGGGTACCTGACCCGAAGGCTGGTCGACGTCGCCCAGGACGTGATCGTCACCGAGGAAGACTGCCACACGCTCGACGGAATCGAGGCCCGCGCCATCGTCGAGGGCGGCGAGGTGATCGAGTCGCTCCGGGACCGGGTGATCGGACGCGTGGCCCTGGAGCCGGTGGTCGATCCGACGACGGGCGAGCTGATCGTCGACCAGAACGAGGAGATCACCGAGGAGCTGGCGGAGAAGATCCAGCTCGCCGGCATCGAATCGGTCAAGATCCGCTCGGTGCTGAGCTGCGAGACTCCGCGCGGGGTCTGCCGCCTCTGCTACGGGCGTGATCTGGCCACGGGCAAGCCGGTGGAGCTCGGGCAGGCCGTCGGGGTGCTGGCGGCGCAGTCGATCGGCGAGCCCGGAACGCAGCTCACGATGCGGACGTTCCACATCGGAGGGACCGCCAGCGGGCACGTGCAGTCGTACGCCGACGCGAAGAACGAGGGGACGGTCAAGTACCTCAACGTGGAGACGGTGAAGAACCGCGACGGCGATAACGTGGCGATGAACCGGCAGGGGAACCTTCTGGTTCTCGACCGGCGGGGACGGGAGCTCGAGCGTCACGCCGTGACCTACGGTGCCGTGATCCGCGTGAAGGATGGCGATCGGGTCACGCCGGGGACGCGGCTCCTCGAGTGGGACCCGTACACGTTCGCGATCCTCACCGAGGACGCCGGCGTGGTCCACTACCAGGACGTCGTCGAGGGCAGCACCGTCCGGGAGGAGAAGGACGAGGTCACCGGGCTGGAGCACAAGACGATCATCCCCTCCAAGGACGAGTCGCTCACGCCGAAGATCGTGATCAAGCGGGGCAACCGGAAGGTGCGGGAGTACCCGCTTCCGGTCCGATCGATCCTCATGGTGGAGGAGGGCGAGGAGGTCGTGCCGGGCGACACGCTGGCCAAGATCCCCCGTGAGACGACCCGCACGAAGGACATCACGGGAGGACTCCCGAGAGTCGTCGAGCTGTTCGAGGCCCGCGAGCCCAAGGAGCCGGCGGTGATCTCGGAGATCGACGGCGTCGTCGAATACGGCGAGATCGAAAAGGGGCAGCGGACCGTCTACGTCGTGAGCCCGGAGGGCGAGCGCCGGGAGTACAAGATCCCGAAGGGGAAGCACGTCAGCGTTCGCGAGGGCGAGCAGGTGCGGGCCGGCGACGCGCTGATGGACGGGCCGAAGAACCCGCACGACATCCTGAGCGTTTTGGGAGAGCACGCCCTGCAGGAGTACCTGGTGAACGAAATCCAGGAGGTCTATCGGCTCCAGGGCGTGGACATCAACGACAAGCACATCGAGGTCATCGTCCGCCAGATGATGCGGTGGGTGAAGATCGAGGACGTCGGGGACACCGAGTTCGTCCTCGACGAGAAGGTGGACCGCTTCCGGTTCCGCGAGGAGAACGAGCGCGTCGTCGCCGAGGGGGGCCAGCCGGCGATGGGCCGGCCGCTGCTGCTCGGGATCACGAAGGCGTCGCTGTCCACGGACTCCTTCGTGTCGGCGGCCAGCTTCCAGGAGACGACGCGGGTGCTGACGGAGGCGGCGATCCAGGGGGCCGTCGACCGGCTCCGGGGCCTGAAGGAGAACGTGATCATGGGCCGCCTGATTCCAGCCGGGACCGGCGCGGAGGCCTACAAGGGCTACGAGCTGCCGGTGCCGGAGGCTCCGCCGGAGGAGCCGGAGGAGGATTTCCTCGCCCTGGACACCGGTACCGACGAGTCGGCCCTGGCCCAGCTCCTCGCGGGCGGCGCCGATGGCGGGACGCGGCCCGGGGGCGGGGGGAAATAGCCGGAGGAGCTTGACAGCAGGGCGGAGTTCCCCTAGCCTTTCGCCTTTGCGCCGGCAGGCCGCGCTCGGCGCGGCGCCGGCCATCTGACGAACGGCCGGGCCCGCCCCGGGAAGACCGGGGAACCGGCCCGGTACGCGTCGGCAGGCATTCCCGGCGCCGCGGAAGTCCCTCGATACGGGGTCCCACCTGCGCCCCGTGGGAGGGTCCGCGGACGACGCGCCGGGGCGCGCCGGAGGCGCGCGGGAAGAGGCAGCAGGTCAAGCCGAGGACCCCAACAGCGGCCCGGGAGGCCCGTAGGGGGCCCTTCCGGGCGAGCGAGGCGACACGTGCCGACGATCAGCCAGTTGGTGCGCCGAGGGCGCAAGGCGGTCCGGGCCAAGACGGCCAGCCCGGCACTGCAGGCCTGTCCCCAGCGGCGGGGGGTCTGCACGCGCGTGTACACGACCACCCCGAAGAAGCCGAACTCGGCCTTGAGGAAGGTGGCCCGGGTTCGCCTGACGAACGGGATCGAGGTCACGGCCTACATCCCGGGCGTCGGGCACAACCTGCAAGAGCACTCGATCGTGCTCATCCGCGGGGGCCGTGTGAAGGACCTCCCGGGCGTCCGCTACCACATCATCCGGGGGACCCTGGATGCGTCGGGGGTCGAGGGTCGGCGGCAGGGCCGTTCCAAGTACGGCGCGAAGCGCCCGAAGGCGTGATCCGCGGGCGCAGTCGGAGGGAAGATGCCCAGACGCCGTGAAGTTCCGGTTCGACCGTCGCCGCCGGACCCGATCTACGGGTCGCCGATGGTGACGAAGTTCATCAACTGCCTGATGGTGGACGGCAAGCGCACCGTCGCCGAGCGGATCTTCTACAAGGCCATGGAGCGGATCAAGGAGAAGACGGGAGAGGATCCGCTGAAGGTCTTCCAGAAGGCGGTCGACAACGTGCGGCCGGTGATGGAGGTGAAGTCGCGCCGGGTCGGGGGCTCGAACTACCAGGTGCCCGTGGACGTGACCCCGAAGCGGCGCCAGTCGCTGGCCTACCGGTGGCTGATCAGCTTCGCCAAGGCCCGCACCGAACGCACCATGATCGAGAAGCTGGCCAACGAGCTGATGGATGCGGCGGCCGGGCGCGGCGGGGCCGTGAAGAAGCGCGAGGACGTTCACAGGATGGCGGAGGCCAACAAGGCGTTCGCGCACTACCGCTGGTAGCTGCTAGAGAGGGCCCGCCGGCGTGGGCGGGCGAGCGAGACGATGGGCCCGTGGCTCCACGGGGCCGTTGAACGGAGGAGCTCCCATGGCCAAGGCGAAGTTCGAGCGGACGAAGCCGCACGTGAACGTGGGTACGATTGGTCACGTGGATCACGGGAAGACGACGTTGACGGCTGCGATCACG
>RFHH01000110.1 GCA_003696075.1 Acidobacteriota bacterium | reverse complement strand
TGGCGCAGGAGATCCACCCGGCGCCTCCCGCCGAGCAGCAGCGCGGTGAGTTCGCCATCGGATGGATGGACTCCGGGCAGCGCTTCGAACGGTCCGGCGAAGAATGGACCCCGCCCGGCGATCAGGCCGCACCACGCGCCTTCGACGAGCTCGCCGTCGGACCGTACCTCGAGCGCCGGCACGCCGCGCCGGGCCACCTCGCGCAACGCCTGGAGGACGAAGGCCGCGGGGCCCAGCGCGCGCTTGAGCCGCTCCGGCACCGCCGCGACCACCTCCGCGTCGAATCCGACCGAAGCGACGCTGGCGAAGGGACGGCCGTCTGCACGCCCGAGGCGGACGGGAGCGAGCGTCGGGCGCTCGAGCAGCTCGAGGAACTCGCTGGGGGTTCGCGGCAGGCCCAGCGTGCGCGCGAGCAGGTTCACGGTGCCCGCGGGGAAGAGGGCGAGCGGCACCTCCGGCGGCACCGCCCCCACGATCCGCAGGAGCGTGCCGTCCCCTCCGATCGCGATCACCGCGCCCGGGCGGTCACCATCGGCCGGCGCATCGCGGACCGTGTACCCTCGCCGTGCGAGTCCACGGGCGAGCTCGATCCCCGCGCGGCGGCGGGGTCCGCGCCCTGCCGTTCGGTTCCACACGACGAGGGTGTGTTCCGGAGCGAACGGGGACAGGCCGGCGGACGTCCTCGCGGCACACTCCGGCCGGGGGGAGGCCGTCGGAGAACCGCCGCCGGGCGACGTGCCGTCCATGCCCGTAGGTTACCGCGCTCCGCTCGCCGGCCGATCGCGGGAAGCCCCCGATCGGCGTATACGAAGAAGGACGGGCCCTCGAGGAGGCCGGGAAGGAGGGGCCATGAGGCAACGACTCGCGGTGCTCGCGGCCGCCGCGCTGCTTGCCGTGCCGGCGGTGCGGGCGCAGGTGCTTTTCCGGGACGTCACCGCCGACGCCGGAATCGGCGCGCAGACACCGGGCCGGACGATGGCCTGGGGCGACTACAACAACGACGGCTATCCCGACTTCCTGGTCGGCTGCAGCAAGCTCTACAAGAATCTCGGTCCACCCGATTTCCGCTTCGAGCTGGTCCCCGCCGGCCTGTCCGGAGCCCACGGCGTCTGGGCCGACATCGACAACGACGGCGACCTCGACATCTATTGCCCCTCCGGCGGGGACAACGACCACCTGTGGATCAACCAAGGACCGGCAGCCGGCTACACCTTCGTCGAGGGGACCGACTTCGACGGCGACGGGACCGCGGACATGGTCGACGGCAAGCAGTCGATCGCGATCACCTGGGGCGACTTCGACGCCGATGGCCTGGTCGACGTGTACGTCGGTTCCTACGAGCGGCACTGCACCTCGTCGGTCTGCGGCGACTGTCAGATCAACACGATGTGGCACAACCTGGGGTCAGGACGGTTCGAAGACGTGACGGTGAACTGGGGGCTCGACGCCGCGGAGCGGGGGCTGGTCAACGGCGGCGCCGGACAGTGCCTGGGCGGCGGCGGAACCTGCACCGACGACTCGGACTGCGCTCCGTTCGGGGGATGGTGCAAGTCGGGCCTGTGCGCCAGGGGGCTGAACACCGTCGACTACGACAACGACGGCGACGCCGACATCTTCGTGTCGGACTACCGCCTCGACGAGAACATGTTGCTCGAAAACGACGGCAGCGGGCACTTCTCCAACGTCGCGCGAACGGCCGGCATCGACGGGCACTGCGGCGACGGCGTGTGCGGTCACACGCTCGGCGCCGACTGGGGCGACATGGACAACGACGGAGATCTCGACTGCTATGCGGCCAACCTCGCGCACTGGTGGGGATCGTTCGCCGACGGGCACGACATCTCCTACCTCTGGCGAAGCGAGAATGCCGGGGTGTCGTTCATCGATGTGCGCGACCAGTCCGGGATGCGTCCGTTCACACCCGCGTTCGACCCCGAGAACGACTGGGAGGAGGCCTCGGCCGGGTGGGCCGATATCGACAACGATGGCGATCTCGACATCTACGTGACCGATTTCTATCCGTTCCGGAAGCACTGGTCGCAGCTCTACCGGAACGACGGCGACGGCGACGGCAACGGCGTCCCCGACTTCGTCGACGTGTCGGATCCCGGGAACGGCGATTGCCCCGCCGAACCCGATCCGATCAACGTGAGCGTCGGCCCCACCTGCCTGAAGCGCTGGTACTCGTGGACCGCCGTGTGGGCCGATTACGACCGTGACGGCGACCTCGACCTGCTGACCTCCGGAAGCCCCATCTTCTATCAGTGCGACACGCCACCGGTGCCGCCGGAATGCGACGGAAAGGACCCGGCGAACCGGGACACCTGGCCGCAGCCGTCGTACATCGTGCTGTTCCGCAACGAGACTGAAGGCGCCGGGCACTGGCTCGAGGTTCGCCTCGTCGGCCAGTCGGGCGTCAACCGCGCCGCTCTCGGGGCTCGGCTGACGGCTCATGTCGATCTCGACGGAGACGGGACGGCGGAGACGAGGATGCTTCGCGAGGTCTCCGGCGGAGAGGGGTACCAGTCGAGCCAGGATTGGATGGTTCAGCACTTCGGCCTCGGCCCTGCCGACCGCGTGTCACGCCTCGAGGTGCGGTGGCCCGCCGCCGGCGCTCCGGTGTCGAGCTTCAGCGACGTGCCGGCGGATGGGCTGGCCGTCGTCTACAGCGACGGCGCCGATCTCCTCCGCGGGACCGATCCCGCCGCGCTCGGAGTCTACGAACCGCAAGTCGCGCTCTACCCCCATCGCGATCCGGAGCCTGTGCTCGACGACGCGCGGGCGCTGTTCTACCGCGTCGCCGACGACGTGACGATCGACGTAACGCGGGACGACGCCGCGCGGACCGTGGTCATCGCCATCCGACACTGAGGCTCGGCGCTCCTGTTCATCCCCGGCCGGCGGGCTCTCCCGCGCGAAGGGCGTGCCCGCCGCTCCGGTGCCGGCCGGAAGCGGAGCCGCGCGCCTCGCCGGAGCCCGGCGGACGCCGAGCAGCGCGCGATTCGCCGGGGCGGGGGGCCCGGACCGGCGCTGCGGCGGCCGGCTTTCATCGCGCGAAAGAACCGCAAAAAAACGGATCGCCCGCGTCCAGCGGGCGATCCAGCAGAGGAGAGGAGGTCGGAGGGGGCCCGCGAACCGTTACGGTGCGTCGGCCGCACCGGCCAGGACGGGACTCGATTGGCTCGCGAGCTGCGCAAGCATGTCGGAGGAGGCCAAGATCCCTTCGGTGAAGATGATCGACTGGTTCAGCGAGTCCGGCCCGGCGAAGGTCAGCCCGGTGCTTCCGCCGAGGTCGAACTGATCCTCGGTGAACACGATCCCCTCGGCGAACAGGACACCCTCGGCGAAGATCACCGACTCCGAGGTGAGCAGGTCGCCCCGGCCGATCCGCGCGGCCTCGGCGAAGATCACGCTGGAGGCGTCGACGTAGCCGTCCGGCGTGAGCGGATAGCCGGTCCCCTCGGCGAACAGCAACCCCGCTGCTCCGAAGTCGCTCCGGTCGCAGAAGATGATCCCTTCGCCGAAGAGGATTCCTTCGCTGAAGATGATCCCCTCGCCGAACACGATTCCCTCGGCGAACATGATCCCCTCGCCGAAGATGATCCCCTCGCTGAAGATGATCCCGCCCGCCTGGACGAGCTGCGAGGTGGCGGCGTCGCGGACGAGCACGTAGCCCTGCGACCAGGCCACGGGCTCGCCCTCGATCGTCGACAGCGGCGCCGGCATCTCGGAGGGGTTCAGGAGCACCGTTCCGGGCTGGGAAGAGGTCATCGGCTTGCCGCGCAGGGCCACGGCCAGCGCCACCGCGCCGTGAGCGTTGACGAGGCCGGCTCCCTGCTCGAAGACCGAGTGGCCCGGTAGCGTCTGCGCCGAGTACATCAACGAGAGCTTGACCAGGTCGGGCGTGAGCGACGGGTTGGCATCGATCATCTGCGCTACGATCCCGGACACGACGGCGGCCGCCATCGACGTCCCGCTCATCACCATGTAGTCGGCGCCGAGGCCACCGTGAACCGTGAGGGACGGATGCTCGGCGGCGATCTTCGCGCCGTGCGCCTCGGCGCCGAGAACCCGGTATCCCGGGGCGACGAGGTCTGGCTTGACGAGGTTGTCGTAGGAGTCCGTCGCTGCGTCATAACCACGGGTCGGACCGCGCGACGAGAAGAAGGCGACCGTGTCGTCGGAACGCGTGACGGTCCCGCGATCGTCGGCGGCACCGACGGTGATCGCCCACGGGGAGATTCCCGGGGTGGTGATCGTTCCGTAGAGCGCGCTTCCCTGGCCGTCGTCGCCGAGGTTCCCGGCGGAAGCGACCACGACGATCCCGGCATCGTGCAGCGCGCGCGTCGCCTGGACGAGCGGATCGCTCTCGAAGCTCTCGACCGCGGGCGCGCCGAAGCTCATGTTCACCACGCGAATGCCATAGGTCTGGGCGTTCTGGAGCACCCAGTCGACACCTCCGAGAACCCAGGAGAGCTGCCCCTGCCCGTCGCCGTCGAGAACCTGGACGCTGACCGCCTTGGCCTTGTGCGCGGTGCCGTTGGCCCGTAGGCCGACCTCCTCGGCGTCGTGTGTCTTGCCCGTGGCGAGGCTGGCCACGTGCGTGCCGTGGCCGAACGGGTCGCTGAAGGGATCGCCGCCGGGAACCAGCGACGTCCCGCCGACCACGTCGAGATCCGGGTGGTCCGCGTCGATCCCGGAGTCCAGGACCGCCACCGCCACACCCTCGCCGTCCGTGTCGAAATCGCGCTTGGCCGCCTCGGCACCGGTCACACGCTGGAGGAAGCTCGGGCCCATCGCCTTGACCGTGCGATCGAGGCTGATCGCCCGCACCTTCGGGTGGGCCGCCCAACGCGGCAGCTCGCGCGCCGGCAGCTCGGCCGCGAGCATACCGAGGCGGGGAAACTCCTGAACGACGGAGGCCTCTTCGAGCAGGTAGGCCCGATCGCGGTCGCTCAGCGGCTCGGTGAGCTGCACCACGACCGTGGCGCGAGCATCGAGATCCTGATGTTCGTCCAGCCAGGCCAACAGGTCCGGCGAGAGGCTCGTCGCCCGCGCCGCCTGGGGGGCGCCGAGCGCGATCGCGAGCACGGTGGCGAGTGTGACCAGATAGCGTTTCATGGGCGCGGCTCCTCGTGGCGCGGTGCGCCGCCCCCGGTCCCGCGAGGGGCGGGGCGGCACCCGCTTTCAGGCAAGGACCGTGCCTGCCGCCAAGTCGTTGTAAATAAAGCTGTTGCCGAGCGGACTCCCCGGAGAAGCCGGCGGGCGTGTCCGAAGCTCGGCCAGGGTGACCGGCCGCGTCCGGGCGCGGCGACCGTTTCGAAACCGCGTGTCGCGCAGCGGAACGGTGCCGCCGCCCGGGCGCCGACCGGCGGACTTTCTCCGGCCCGCCGCCGCCGGTATCGTGAGGAGGCGCGCCGGGTTCCCGGCCGCCGGCGGCGAGGAGCGATGAGCGGCGAAAGGGATCGGATCGAGTCGTTGCTCGACCGGGCCGCGGAAGCCCGAGACGAGGGGGACGACGCCCGCGCGGAAGAGGCGGCGCGGGAGGCGCTCGATCTGATCGAGCGCGGCTCGGGCGACGCATCGCTCCGTGCCGAGGCGCTGTTGCTCCTGGCGGAAGCTGCGATCGACGCCCGGCGCGACGAAGAGGCCTTCGCCCGTCTCGACGAGGCTGCCGAGACGCCCGAGGCCCGCGCCGAGGCCGCTCTTCTTCGAGCCAGGCTGCATCTTCTGCGATGGGAGCTACCCGAAGCCGAGGCGGCGCTCGGCGGCTGCGTCGGCGATCCCGAGATCCGCGCAGCGGCCCTCTACGAACGCGCGATCCTCGCCGATCTCGCCGGTGACGTCGAGCGGGCCGACGCCCTTTACGCCGAGGCGGCCCGCTTGGACCCGGAGAGCTTTCGCGAACCGGTCCGCATGTCGGACGACGAGGCCCGCGAGTTCCTCGAGGAGGTTCTGGAGACTCTTCCCGAGACGGTTCGAGAAGCGCTCGACAACGTCGTCATCGAGATCGTCCCCGCTCCCGACCCGGCGAGCGACGCCGGTCCGGACACCGACCCGTTGCTGCTCGGGCTGTACGAGGGCGTCCCCCGCCCCCAGCAAAGCGTCGCCAATGGCGGGACGCTGCCGGGCCGGATCCGGATTTTCAAACGCAACATCGAGCGAATGGCGGCGTTCACCGACCGCCTCCGCGAGGAGTTGCGGCTGACGCTGCTGCACGAGATCGGACACCACCTCGGCTGGGACGAGGAGGACCTGGCGCAGCGCGGTCTGGAGTGAGGACCGAACGGTCGCGCCGCTCGGGACGCACCGTGGAGGGACGCGATGGACGCTCCCCGTTTCGTGCCGCTCGAATTCCTCGAACGACCACTGGCCGAGATGAGGCGGCGCGCGCGGGAATTCGCCGAGGAAATCGGCCGCCGCCGGACGGTGCGAGAGTTCGACTCCCGGCCCGTCCCCCGCGAGATCATCGAAGATTGCCTCCGCGCCGCCGGCGCCGCGCCGAGCGGTGCGAATCTCCAGCCATGGCACTTCGTGGCCATTTCCGACCCCGAAGTGAAACGCCGGATCCGCGAGGCGGCGGAGAAAGAGGAGCGCGCCTTTTACGAGCGGCGTGCGAGCGAGTCCTGGTTGCGCGACCTGGCGCCCCTCGGCACGACGCCGGACAAGCCGTTCCTCGAGACGGCTCCGTGGCTGATCGCGGTCTTTTACGAACGCTTTCGGAAGACCGGGGACGGAACGCGGAAAGCCTACTACGCGGTCGAATCGGTCGGTCTGGCGACGGGGTTCCTGATCGCCGCGCTCCACCATGCGGGCCTCGCGACCCTGACCCATACCCCGAGCCCGATGGGCTTTCTCAACGAGATCACCGGGCGGCCGGACAACGAACGCCCGTTTCTCCTCCTCGTCGTCGGATACCCGGCTCCGGGCGCGAAGGTTCCCGCGATTCGCCGGAAGAGCCTCGAGGAGATCGCCACCTTCCTCTGAGGCGATAATGGCCGCGGATCCCGGGGGCCGTCCCGGGTGAGGCCCCGGCGGCGGTCCCGCGGCGGGCGAGGCTGCGAGATGAACGAAGTCCGACCCGGGAGCTGGAGCGAACTCCTGGAAGTGCTGTTCGAAGGTTCCTGGCAGCCGTCCTTGCAGCGCTTCCGGTCTCCGTACGCGTTTCGAGGCCTGTCGGACGCCTCCTACCGGCTGGAGACGACGCTCATGCGGCTCGCCAGCAGGGCCGTCGGCGTGGAACGCCACCTCTTGCGGAACTTCCGCAAGTACGCGCATCGCGACGTGGTGGAGCGCGACTCGATCTGGAACTGGCTGGCGGTCGCC
>RFHH01000109.1 GCA_003696075.1 Acidobacteriota bacterium | reverse complement strand
GCCCATCGACGTGAGCGGGCTGCTCGGCGAGGAGCTGTTCGGCCGCACCGAGTCGGTGACCCTGGTGTCGGCGACGCTCACCGCGGGCGGCACCTTCGACTTCGTCCGCTCGGAGCTGGGCGTGCCGGACGGCGCGCTCGAGCTGGTCGCGGAGTCCCCCTTCGACTTCGAGTCGCAGGCCCTCCTCGTGGTGCCCGAGGGGCTCCCCGACCCGCGGGACCCGGCCTTCCCGGACGCCGTGGCCGCGGTCATGGCCCGCGTCATGGATCTGTGCGGCGGCCGGACCCTCGGCCTGTTCACCTCGTACCGGGTCCTCGACGTGGTCTACGAGCGCATCGGCGGCAACGGACACCGGGTGCTGCGGCAGGAGGAGATGCCGCGCACGGAGCTTGCCCGCATCTTCAAGGAGGATGTCCGGTCGGTGCTGCTCGGCACCGACAGCTTCTGGACCGGCATCGACGTGCCGGGCGAGGCGCTCACCGGGCTCGTCATCGACAAGCTGCCGTTCCCGCACCCGGAGGACCCGGTGGTGAGCGCCATCTGCGAGCGCGACCCGCAGGCCTTCCGCAACTACCTGGTGCCGCGGGCCATCATCACGCTGCGCCAGGGCGTGGGCAGGCTCATCCGCAGCCGGCGGGACTTCGGCGTGGTCGTGCTGCTCGACCGCCGCGTGGCCGAGAAGGCCTACGGCCGGCGGTTCCTGCGGAGCCTGCCGCCCATGCTCACCACGCGGCGGCTGGAGAACATCCCCCGGTTCCTCGAGGAGGCGGCCCATGCGTGCGCGGGTTGACGCCGCCATCCGGCTCCGGCGCGCCGAGGCGCCCGACAAGCTCCTGGAGCGCCTGCGCCGGGCCCTCACCTTCGTGAACCCGGCCTTCCTCGACCGCCTGCGCCTCGGGTTGCCCCCGGGCGGCGAGCCCGAGGAGCTGTGCTTCCTCGACGAGAGCGGCGACGAGGTCGTGCTGCCCCGCGGCGCTGTCCACACCCTCCGGCGGCTCGCCGCGATGGACGGGATCGCCGTCGAGTTCGAGGACCGCCGGCGTCTACCTGCCGCGAGGCTCGACGGGCTGTCCGAGGTGCCGCTGAGGGACTACCAGGCGCGGGCCGTCGAGCGTCTCGCGGGGGCGACGCAGGGCACGGTCGTCATCCCCTGCGGCGGAGGGAAGACGCGCGTCGGTATCGGCGCCATCTCCCGGCTGCGGACGCCGGCGCTCGTGCTGGTGCACACCCTCGACCTCGCTGAGCAGTGGCGCGGCCAGCTCCGCGAGCTGCTCGGCGTCGAGCCGGGCTTCTGCGGCGACGGCGAGGCCGCGCCGGGCCCGGTGACCGTGGCCGTCGTGCAGGCGCTCGTCCGTCGGGAGCCCGGCTGGCTGGAGGAGTTCCTGGGCGGCTTCGGGCTGCTGATCCTCGATGAAGCTCACCACGTGGCGGCCTCCACCTTCCGCGACCTCGTGCACCGCTGCCCGGCCCGCTACCGGCTGGGGCTCACCGCCACGCCCGAGCGCGCCGACGGGCTGACGGCGCTCCTCGACCTCTACCTCGGCCGCCCGCTGGCGACGGTCACCCACGAGGAGCTGGTCGAGGCCGGGGTGCTGACCCTGCCCGAGATCCGGCTCGTCGAGACCGGCTTCACCTTCCCCTATGCCGGGCCCGACGACTACGCGCGGATGATGGCGGCGCTGACGGCCGACGAGGGCCGCAACGGGCTCGTCGTGCGGACCGTCGCCGAGGAGGCCCGCGCCGGGCACACGTGCCTGGTGCTCTCGGGCCGGGTGGACCACTGCCGGACGCTGGCGGCCGGGCTCCGCGCGGCGGGCGTCGAGGCCGCGGAGCTGACCGGCCGGGTGCCCAAGGACCGCCGCAAGGCGCTCCTCGACCTGGCCCGCGCCGGCCGGCTCGCCGTCCTCGTGGCGACGACGCTCGCCGACGAGGGCCTCGACCTGCCGCGCCTCTCGCGCGTGTTCCTGGCCTACCCGGGCCGCGCCCGGGGCCGCACGGTCCAGCGCCTCGGGCGCCTCATGCGGCCCCACCCGGACAAGGGGCGCCCGGTGCTGTTCGACTTCGTGGACCGCAAGGTGCCCATCCTGCGGCGGCAGCACCTCGAGCGCAGGCGGCTCTACGCCGAGGTGCTCGGCATCCCGGCGTCCCAGCTCCGCGCCCGGGCCGCGTTTCCGGGACATGCGGCGGCGCAGACGGAGTAGGCGGCCATGAGCGGCCCCAGACCCGACCCGGACGCCATCCGGGCCACCTTCCGGTGGCTGGCCCACGCCCCCCACGGGGTGAGCGAGGTCCGGGTCATCCGCCCCGGCCGCGGCATCGTCGGCATCGGCTTCTTCGACGACGAGGACGCCTTCGTGCGGGAGTGCGTCCGCTCGAACGCCGCGGGCAACGTCTACGTGGGCATTCAGCCGCGCCCCCGGCGGCTCCTGGAGCGGGCCGCCAACGTCGTCCGGCCCCTGAGGTCCGGCGCCGCGCGCAAGGACATCGAGGTCGTCACGGCCACGGTCGTGGACCTCGACCCCGTGCGGCCCAAGGACACCGCGAGCACCGAGGAGGAGCTGGCCGCGGCGCTGGAGGCCGCCGAGGCCGCCGCCGACTGGTGCGAGGAGCGGGGCCTGGTCCGCCCGCTCCGCATGATGAGCGGCAACGGCGCGCAGCTCTGGTTCGCCGTGCCGCCCATCGAGCTGACCCCGGACAACCGCGACGCCGTGCAAGCCGGGCTCAAGGCCTTCGAGGCCGAGCTGCGCGAACGGATCGAGTCCGATCGCATCAAGGTGGACTCCATCCACGACCTGGCGCGCATCATCAAGGTCGTCGGCACGGTGAGCCGCAAGGGCGAGCCCACCGCCGAGCGGCCGCACCGGGTCAGCGTCGCTCTCGACGGCGCGGAGCGGCGCGAGGACCCGGCCCTGCGCGAGCGGCTCCTATCGCCGCCCCCGCCTCCGGCGCCCGCGGCCGCCCGAGGGCTCCCCGCGTCGGCGACGGGGCTCGCCCCGAGGGCCACGGCGAAGGCACGGCGCACCGGCGACGGCAGCTACGACTGGCAGTCGCCCGTGGAGATGTGCGGGCCCGTGCAGCGGCTCTGGAACGAGGGGGCCGAGGACCGCAGCCTCGCCATCTTCAACATGGTGCGGTTCTTCGTGCACAAGGGCCTCGGCCTCGACGAGATCACCGACCTGATCCTCGAGTACGACCGCCGCGGCCTCGGCAAGCTCCGGGGCCGCGACGGCCGGGCCTACGTCAAGAGCTGCTACGACAAGATCGCCGCCTCGGTGCGCGACGACGGCACCGTCGCGCCGCCCTGCCACTCGCTCCAGAAGCTCGGCTACTGCCGGGTCAACCGCGAGCCGGGCGTCCGCTGCGAGCTGTACGACTTCGTCTTCGACATCGAGAAGGCCGTGGAGGCCATCCCCGAGGACTGTCCGGCTCGGGAGCTGGAGTACCGCCTCAAGCCGATCTTCGAGGCCATCGCCCACCGAGACCCGTCGATGCACGGGCGGTACATCGAGCTGCTCGAGAAGCGCTTCAAGCTCAAGGCCCGCGACCTGCGGCGCGCCGTCTCCCTCGCCGGAAGGAAAGCTGCGAGCGAGCGGAGCGGAGCGGGCCGCGGCCAGGGCGACGGCGGCGGCGACGACGCCATCGAGGGCGAGATCTACGAGGACACCTGCTCCTACTACACGGTCAACTCGCGCGGAGAGACGCGGACCATCTCCTCGTTCACCATCACGCCGACCATGCGGGTCGAGATGGAGGACGGCGAGATCATCTTCGGCCGGGCGCACACCGACCGGGGCGCCGTGGTCGAGAACCTGCGCCTGCCGCTCAAGGCCTTCCACTCGAAGCGGGACCTCATCCGGCACCTGCCGTCGGCCGACCTGCAGTGGACCGGCAGCGACAACAACGTCCAGGGGCTGCTGCGCGTGCTGGCCCGCCGCGACGTGCCCCGGCGGCCGGGCACGACCATGATCGGCGACTACAAGCGCGACGGCGTCCACCTCTGGGTCGGGCCCGACTGCGCCATCGGCAAGGACGGGTTCCTCCGGCCCTCGCCCGTCGTGTTCGTCTCGAACGGCGGCTCGCTGCACGGGCGGGTGCGCTACGTCGAGGCCGACGAGGGCGACTTCCTGCACGTCGCCCGCAAGGTCTTCGAGTTCCTGCCGAGGCTCAACCGGCCGGAGGTCATCCTGCCCGTCATCGGGTGGTTCTTCGCAACGCCGGTCAAGCCGCGCTTCATGGAGCGGGTGGGCTCCTTCCCGGCGCTGTTCATCTGGGGCACCCAGGGCAGCGGAAAGAGCACCCTCGTCATCGACGTGTTCTGGCCGCTCTTCGGCGTGCGCGACGCCGAGCCCTACAGCGCCACCGAAACCGAGTTCGCGCTGCTCAAGGTGCTGACCGCGAGCCGCTCGGTGCCCGTCTTCATC
>RFHH01000108.1 GCA_003696075.1 Acidobacteriota bacterium | reverse complement strand
GGACGGCGACGGGAGCGGCGACGCGTGCGACGCCGACGACGACAACGACGGGGTTGCGGACGGGTCGGACAACTGCCCGCTGGTGTCGAACGCCGATCAGACGGACACGGACGGCGACGGGAGCGGCGACGCGTGCGACGCCGACGACGACAACGACGGGGTTGCGGACGCGTCGGACAACTGCCCGCTGGTGCCGAACGCCGGCCAGACGGACACGGACGGCGACGGGAGCGGTGACGTCTGCGATGAGGACGACGATGGCGACGGCGTGCCGGACGATGGCGACGGCTCCGGCGTTCCAGGCGACCATCCTTGCACCGGTGGTGCCACCACCGGCTGCGACGACAACTGCCCCTTGACCCCCAACCCGTCCCAGACCGACAGCGACGGGGACGGGACGGGCGATGCCTGCGAGAGCACCGCCGATCGCGACGGCGACGGCGTGCCCGACGTCGACGACAACTGTCCCGACACTCCGAACGCCTCCCAGCTCGACACCGACGGCGACGGGACGGGCGACGCTTGCGATACCGACCTGGACGGCGACGGGGTCCCGGAGGACGGGGACGGCTCCGGGGCCGCCGGCGACGCACCGTGCGCGGACGGCAACACGGTCGGGTGCGACGACAATTGCCCCGCGGATCCGAATCCGTCCCAGGCCGACATGGACGGCGACGGCTCGGGCGATGCGTGCGACGCCGATTTGGACGGCGACGGGGTTCCGGAGGACGGGGACGGCTCCGGTACGCCCGGCGACAATCCGTGCACCGGAGGGGCCACCACCGGCTGCGACGACAATTGCCCGCACGCCGGCAACCCCGGCCAGGAGGACGCCGACGGCGACGGAACCGGTGACGCCTGCGAGGCGGGACCCGACCGGGACGGGGACGGCGTGCCGGACGCGACCGACAACTGCCCGGACGTTCCGAACCCGACGCAATCGGACGCCGACGGCGACGGAACCGGGGACGTGTGCGATCCCGATCCGGACGGAGACGGCTTCGCCAACGGCGCCGACAACTGCCCCCTCGACTACAATCCCGACCAGACCGATACGGACGGCGACGGTCTCGGCGATGTTTGCGACGCCGACGACGACAACGATGGGGTTCCGGACGCGTCGGACAACTGCCCCCTCGTGACGAACCCCGACCAGTCGGACGAGGATGGCGACGGTCTCGGAGACCCTTGCGATCCCGACGATGACGGCGACGGCGTACCGGATGTCTCGGACAACTGTCCCGCAGCTTACAACCCCGGCCAGGCCGATGCCGACGCCGACGGGACCGGTGATGTCTGCGAGCGCGATGGGGTGCCCGCGATTGCGCTGGTGAAGCGCGTGCAGGCGTTCGGAGCGTGGCTGGTGGCGACCCCGTACGAAGGAACCGGGACGGTCGTCGCCACGCACTGGCAGATCAGCACGCAGGACGCTCCGAACTTCGAGTCCGGCATCATCTGGCAGGTCACCGCCACGCGACCCCCCGAGGACGAGGTGCGGGCGCTCTACGACGCTCCCGTCGAGAGCGGGACCCTCTACGCCCGGGTCGCCTACGAGGACGATGCCGGCCTGGGGCCCTTCTCGGCGCCGTTCCCCTTCGCCGCCACGCCGCTCCCCGCGGACGACGGTGCCGCGGGCGCCTCACCCGGCACGGTGGAGCTCGAGGACGGGTTCGAGGGACCCGACCTCCAGGATGCGGCGTTCCCGGACAATCTCGATCTCGGCGGGCGATTCTGGGATCCCGCTCTGAGCGAGGGTGCGAGCCCCTCGGGCGACCACTTCACGCTCGCGGGCGGCGCGGCCGTGCACCCCGCGACCGGCTCCTTCGCGCGGGCCCAGACGACACGCTCGATCTCGAGCGCCGACTCGTTCGTCACCGTGGAGATTCACCCGGAGACGGTCAAGGACCAGAACTACGACTTCTCCTTCGGGTTGCGCGCCAGCGGTACCGGCAACGCCCACAGCTCCTACCGCTGCAAGGTCGAGCGGCAGATCACCGTCGACACCATCCGGTTCAACAAGTACACCGACGGCGCCAAGGCGACGAGCGCCGGGGTGTGGGAGGGGAGTCTCGGGCCCCCGCCATGGCGAGTCCGCTGCGAGGCCAGGGACGAGGGCGCCGGTGTCCGGCTGTCGGCCTACGTCTGGAACGGATCGGCGTGGGAGCTGAAGACGACCTTCCTGGACGACGGCCAGAGCGGTGTTCCCAGCTGGGACTCGACACCCCGCATCCACACCCCGGGGCGGGTGGTGATCTCGAACGAGAAGCCCGGAAGGGTCCGCTACCTGCACCTGCAGGCCGGCCCGCTCAACTGAGCTCGGCCGGGCCCCCGGCCGGACCCGGCTCGAAGCGGTAGCCACGCGCCCGCACGGTGAGGAAGTGTCGCGGCGACTCCGGATCGCTCTCGAGCTTCGTCCGGAGGGAGCGCACGAAATTGTCGACGGTCCGCCGGGTCCCGCGGTAGTCGGGGCCCCAGACCTCTTCCAGGATGGTCCCGCGGCTCACCACGCGTCCCGGTCGGGTCACGAAGAAGGCGAGCAGGTCGAACTCCTTGGGCGTGAGGTGGATCTCCTCTCCCCCCCTCGTCACCCGCCGGGCGGTGAGATCGACGACCGTGTCTCCGAAGCGCACCCGCTCCGGCGCGTGGGTCCGCCGCAGGCGCACGGCGATTCTCGCCAGCAGCTCGTCGAGTTCGAACGGTTTGGTCACATAGTCGTCGGCGCCGCTGCGCAGCCCGTAGATCCGGTCCTCGACCGAGGTCCTGGCGGACAGGATCACCACCGGCGCGGTGAACCCTTCCTTGCGGGCGCGCTGAAGCACGTAGGTCCCGTCGAGCCCGGGAAGCATCAGGTCCAGCACGACGAGATCCGGCGGCTCTTCTCGGATCTGCTTGAGGGCTTCCTCGCCCCTGACCGCCGTTCGCACCTGGTACCCGGCGCGCTCGAGGACCATGCGCAGCCCTTCCCGAAGCGTGGCGTCGTCTTCGACCACGAGGATGCGCTGTCCGGCACTCATTCCCTCGGCTCCGCGGGCAGGACGATCGAGAACCGCGTGCCGCCGCCCCCGCGGGGGCGGGCGACGAGCCGCCCGCCGTGCGCGCGGGCGATCTGGCGGGCGATGGCCAACCCGAGGCCCGAGCCGCCCGGATCCGGCCGGCCGGGCGGGACGAACCGGAAGAACGGCTCGAAGATGCGCTGGGAGATCTCCGGCGGCAGGCCCGGCCCGCGGTCGCGCACCGAGAAGATCGCCCGGCCCGCAAAGGTCCGCGCGACGAGTTCCACCGGCGCCGCGTCCCCGGCATACTTGATCGCGTTCTGGACCAGGTTGACGAGCGCCTCGGCGAGAGCGTCGCGATCGACCTGAAGCGGAGCCGTGCCGTCGCGCACGCGCACCTCGACACGATCCTTGTCCCGCAGCAGCTGCATCGTGCGATCGACCACCGCGCCGAGCGTCGTCCGCTCGCAGCCGTACAGATGCCCCGCCGCCCGGACCTGGCGCCAGCGGATGATCCTCTCCACCAGAGTCTGCAATCGGTCGGTCTCGCGGCAGATCGCCTCGACGGATCGGCGGCCCTCGGGCGAGAGTTCCTGCTCCCGAAGGATCTGCCCGTGCAGCCGGATCCCGGCCAGAGGGGTCAGCAGCTCGTGCCCCATGTGCGACAGGAAGGTCTCCTGGATGCGCGCCAGCCGTGCTCCCCGCCGGGCGAGGATCAGCAGCAGCACGGCGCCGGCGATGACGGAAGCGGCGAACGCCGTCACCAGGAGGCCGAACACGAGATCCAGCGCCTCCTGGCGGGCATAGATCACCGCGATCCCGATCCCGGTGAGGATCACCGTGGGGAGGATCACCACCAGGAGGATCACGTAGACCAGCCACCGCAGGTTGACCTGCAGGGGATCCTGCGGGGCCAGCGGGGCGCTGCGGTTCCGGCGGCGGCGTCCTGCCATGCCACCAGCATGCCCGCCGGTGGCGCGTTCGTCACCCGCCCTGGCCGGTCAGAAGCTGTAGGCGAGTCCGAATCCGACCAGAAGCGGATCGAAGTCGGCAGTCCCGCTCCCGGCCGGCGCCGCTCCGGAGGCGGTCGTGAACACGTCCAGCTGCGGGCCGCCGACGAGGTAGCGGAGGGTCGAGGTGAAGGCGAGTCCACTCCCCCCGATCGGCGTGACGAGCCGGAACTCCACCCCGAACAGGAGGTCGTCGTCCAGAGTGGCCCTCTGCACGTCCGCGCGCGCCCGCGCCGAGGCCGACACGGCGACGTCGTCGAAGCGCGACAGCGCCAGCACCGGCCCCACCGAGAGGCTTCCGGAGCCCCAGGAATCGATTTCGAACAGCGCCTCGATCTGCAGGAGCGTCAGGTCGGCGTCGCCGAGGGCGATCGTTCCCGCTCCGGGGACGTCCAGCTCGAGGTCGTGGCTGCCCACCGAGAGCGTGAGGCCGACGGAAACCCTGTCGTGCACGGTCCGCCGCAACCCGACCGCCCCGGTCACGTTGTCCTGGAAGTCGATCACGTGAGGGCCGACACCGACGGGGGAGGCCGGGGTGAGGGTTCCGTCTCCCTTCACCGGGACGATGTCCACCACCTGGATCTCCGCCGTCCAGGCGCCCCCGGCCGCGAGGGCCGGGCCGACGGCGGCCGCCAGCACCAGGGCGGCGGCCATCGATACCGGACCATGCCACGAACGGACCATCTCCTTCGCCTCCTTGACGGCCGGGCGGGCGCGCCGGCGCCGCCCGCGGGCGGGTCCACCCGCCCCGGCTCACGTTAGGAACCCCGGGGGGGCTTGTCAACGGGGCGTCCGTGCGTCTCGGATCTTTTTCGGTACCGTTCGGCACCGTCCCGCTCCAAGAGCACCAGGCGGTCCCGTCCCACCCGCCCCCGGAGGACGATCCTCGTTCCGGCCGGCCAGGTGTCGCGCGGGCCGAGCTTCGCCGGCGTTCCCGCCACGTGCCGGGGGCCCGGTCCCGCGAGGTGGCGGCGGACCGCCTCCGGTCCTTCCAGCGGCAGAGGCCGCCACCCGGTGTACCAGGTGATCAGCTCCCACTTGTCGCGGGTCAGCCCGACGGGCGTCCCCGGCGGCACGACCGCGGTCGCTCGCCTCGCGAAGGCGCGGGCCCCGCCCGCGGCGTTCAGGGCGGGTGTGAACAGGGGCGGGAAGAGGAGCCCCGCGCCGACCGCGAAGCCCACAGGCCCCGCCACCGCGGCGGCCCGGCCCGCCGCGGCGAGGACGGCGAAGAGGATCGATCCCGCGGCGAGCAGGGCGAGGAGCACCACCGATCCGGCTCGAACCGGAGCCAGTGCCGCCATCTCCCGCGGAAGCAACCACCCGCCCGCTGCGAGCGCGGCTCCGCCGGCGGCGGCCGCACCGAGAAGGGCCCCGGCGGCACCGAGTTCCCGGCGGCACCGCTTCAAGCGGCGGAGGAGGTCGAAGGCGGCGGCGGCCACCACGGCGAGGGCGGGGAGAACCGGCATCAGGTACACACCCCGCTTCCCGGCGGGCAGGGAGAAGAAGAGCGTCGCGGCGAGCGCCCATGCCGCGAGCCATCGCACGGCCGGGCGCGCGAGCAGGGCGCGGAGGACGCGCGGGCGCCGGAGGGGGACCGCGAGTAGCAGCGACCAGGGGAAGAGCGCGGCCGGGAGGGCCCAGGCGAAATACCAGAAGGGCTCGATGTTGTCCCACGAACGCACGAAGCGTTCCACGTTCTGCCGCCACACGGAGGAGAGGAGGACACCCGGGCCCACGCGAAGGGCGAAGGCGACCGGCCACGAGAGAGCCGTTCCGAGGAGCAGGGCGAGGGGGCCCGGGCGCAAGAGGGCGGCCGGCCGAAAGGCCCGGCGGCCGGCCACGCGGTCCGCGGCCCAGGCGAGTCCGAGGAAGACGAGCGCCACCGGCCCCTTCGTCAGGAGACCTCCGGAGAGGCAGAGCGCGCCGGCCAAGGGACGCCGTCCCCGGTCGAGGGCGGCCACGGTGCCGGTCACGAACGCGGTGAGAAGCGCATCGGTGGCACACCACGCTCCCCGTTCCAGAACGAGCAGAAAGGTCGGGTAGATCGAAGCGGCGAGCAGGGCTTGACGGCGCCCGACCCAGGAGCGGGCCGCGCGGTGCAGCACGAGCACCGTGAGAAGTGTCGCGACCAGCGACGGCACCCGGCACGGCACCTCCCCCGGCCCCCCGGCGGCAGCGAACAGCCCGGCGATGGCCCAGAACAGGAGGGGAGGCTTGTCGAGGTAGGGGCGCCCTCCTCGCGTCGGCAGCACCGGATCGCCGCGCTCGTACATCTCCTTCGCCACCAGGGCGAACCGCGGCTCGTCCGGGGACATCAGCTCCCGCCCGGGGATCGTCGGAGCGAGGATCGCGGCGGCGAGCATCACCACGGCGAACGACGCCCGGAGATCGGCCGGCCGCCGCCGGGCCTCGGACGCTGCGTTCCCGTGCGGCGCGATCACCGTTTCCCCGCTGCGGCCCGATTGGCGACCGCGACGTAGTCCTCCGGACCCGGGCCCCGCGACCACACGACGCGCACCCCGCTGCCGGGGTCGAGGGCGGCTTCCAGCGACGGGAGGTGTTTCCTCCTCAGGAGCACCCAGAAGGGTCGAGATCCCTCCAGCCGGCGGGCGAGGCGTTCCAGAGCCTCCCGGTCTCCGGGCCGGGCGCTGTCCATCCGGCCTCCGTAGTGGAACCCGAACTGGGCCCGAAAGTCGATCATCCCGCCCTCCGACGCGGGCGCCACGGTCCGGCGCACCTCATCGAGGACGAGCCGGGCCGAGCGCACCCGATCCAAGGGGGGCAGCAGCAGGACGAGGGCCGCCGAGTAGAAGGGCAGGGCCGCGCCGAGGTACCAGAAAGGCCTCCTGTGGTGCCATGGGTTCAGGT
>RFHH01000107.1 GCA_003696075.1 Acidobacteriota bacterium | reverse complement strand
GCGCGACGCCGTCGCCATCCTCGGCGGCGGCGTCTCCGGCCTGCTCCACCTGCTCGCCGCGCGCGCGGCGGGCGCCGGGCCGATCGTGGTGATCGAGCCGTCGGACCCGCGACGGGCGGCTGCGCTCCGGCTCGGGGCCGATGCCGCGCTTCCGCCGGGACGGGAGGCGGTCGAGGCGGCGCTGCGAGCCGCGGGTGGTCGGGTCGATCACGTCATCGTCTGCACCGGCGCGCGGGCCGCGTTCGAACAGGCGCTCGAGCTCGCCGGACCGGGCGCGACGATTTCCCTTTTCGCGCCGCTCGAGCCGGGAGAGGTGCTCCCGCTCCCCGTCGCCGCCATCTGGAAGCGGGGCGTCCGGCTCGTCCCCTCCTACGCCGGTCCGCCGGAGGAGATGCGCGCCGCGCTCGACCTGATCGCCTCCGGGCGCATCGACGTGGCCGCCCTCGTGACCCACCGGCTGCCCCTGGAGAGGATCGGGGAGGGCTTTCGGCTGGCGGCGGAGGGGGGCGAGACGCTCAAAGTCCTCATCGAACCCTGAGAGGTGCTTCCTTCGCGGTGCGTTTTCGGCGCCGGGCCTGCGTTGGCACGGTTCCTGACCGGACCGCCGCGGCGGTGGGGTTTCCAGCCGCGGGAGCGGGCGTCTTGGCGATGGGCGCGGCAGGGGCGTAGGGGCAGAGGGGGGGCTCGAAGCGGCGGGCGGCTTCGAAGGCGCGGCGGCTGCCGCGAAAGCGCCGGCGGCGGGGATGTCGCCTTCGGATCATGCCGGAAGGATGGCGGGATCCGGCGCGTGGGGGAAGGGCCGATCGGCGCGCGCGTCCCGGATGCGGGAGGTGGCATGGAACAGGCCGCACCTGCGCCCCGCCGGCGCGGCCGCGCACCATCGGGGAAGCACCTCATAGGGGTTTGGCACGCGGGCACGCAGACGCCCATACTTCGCCGCCCCCCGAGGAGCGCCATGAGACCGCATCTGCTCGCCGCTCTCCTTCTCGGATCCTCCGCGTTCGCCGGTGCGGAGGAACCGTGCACGTTGCCCCCCGGCACCGACGGGGTACAGGCGCGCCTCGCCTACGCGCGCGGACTCGTCGCCGGGGCGCTCGGCCCGCACCCCGCAGTGCGTGTCCTCGCGGTGACGGTCGACGGCGAACGGCTCGCGGGTGTCGACCTCTCGCTCGACGACCCCGGCGAGCGCGCCGGCGTCGCGGCAGCGTTGCGGGCCCTGTGTCCCTCGCTCGAGATCCGCTTCCCCGAACCGGCGGTGCCGCGCGCGCCGCGGTCACGCTGGCGCGGCTGGATCGAGTGGCTCCGCGCGCCACCCGGACGCCGCGCCATCCGGCTTCCGGAAGGGGTGCTGTTCGTCCCGCCGCTCGCCGACCAGAAACAACCCCGTTTCCACGTCACCTTTCAGCGGTACCGCACCGATTTCGGTACGTACGACGTCGGCTCGGTCGGCTTCGGGGAGAACTTCGGCCTGCTGCGCTGGCCGGGAGAACGGGAGGGAGACGGGTGGCAGCTCGGCATCAGCGGAGCGGTCTTCGCGATCTTCAATCTCGACGCCGAGTCGATGGACCTGCTCAACGCCGACTACTACATCGGTTTTCCCGTCGAGGTGCACTCCGGACGGTTTTCGGGACGCCTGCGGCTGTTCCACCTCTCGAGCCATCTGGGCGACGAGTTCCTGCTCAATCCTCAGCCCGGGCCCCCGGTGGAGCGGATCAACCTCAGCTACGAGGCGCTCGAAGCGCTCGCCGCCTACGAGCGGCGCGGGGCGCGCGTCTACGCGGGAGCGATCCGGATCCTCTCCTCCGATACTCCGCTGCGCCGCAACCGGGTGCAGGCGGGAGCGGAGTACCGGAGCCGCCACCTCGGCCGCGCGCGCCTTCGCCTCGTCGCCGGGGCCGACCTCGAGGCCTGGTCGGAGACGGACTGGGACATCGACACGAGCGTGAAGGCGGGGATCGTCTTCCCGAACGCGCGCCGGCTCGACCGCTCGATCCAGGTGCTGCTCGAGTTCTACGACGGGCACGCGCCCCACGGGCAGTTCTACCCGCTGAGGGTGCGCTACCTCGGGGCCGGCTTCGGCTTTTCGCTCTGAGGCGCGGCTGCCGGGCGCCCCGCTCAGAGGGTCGGGCGCTGGTGGAAACCCTCCGGGAGCGGCTCATTCTCCGCCGGTTCGGCCTTCACGGCGGTCACCTCGGCCGCCGGCGGCCCCTGCCGGCAGAGCTCGAGCATCCGCTCGACCGCCTCGCGAGGCCCCGAGAAGAGCGCCTCGACCGACCCGTCGCTCCGGTTCCGGACCCAGCCGACGAGACCCAGCTCGCGCGCCCGCTCCACGGTCCACGCCCGGTACCAGACGCCCTGGACGCGGCCCTCGATCCGCGCACGCACCGTCCTCCGCTCCATCCGACGTTGGACCTCCTCGGCGGACGATTGTAGGCCCGGCGGTTCCCGAGCGCGTGGCGCGGCAGACCGGTTCGGGGATAATGCCACGCCCGAAGCGAGGCGGCCGTTCAGGACGCCCTTCGCGCGCGGCCCCCCGGGCGGGACCGGGCGTGCGGGCCGCGGCCTTCCGAAGGGCGCACCTCGCTCTCGGTGCGGGAGAACCGATGGCAACCGACACGCCGCGCGCCGCGGCCGGGGTCCGGCCCCCGGCCGACCTGAACCCCGAGCGCGAGCCCCCTCTCGACTTCCCGGCGCGAGACCTCGACGAGATGACGCCCGACGACTACCGGGCGCTGAACTTCATGTCCGGGCTGGAGGTGCACCAGCAGCTCCTGACCGAGAGCAAGCTCTTCTGCCGCTGCCCCGCGGGGAGATACGTCGACCGCTACGACGCCGAGGTGCTCCGTCACATGCGTCCCACCCTCAGCGAGCTGGGGGAATACGACGGTTGCGCTCTGATGGAGTTCAAGACGAAGAAGGAGATCGTCTATCTGCTGGAACGCGGAACGGTTTGCACCTACGAGATCGACGACACGCCGCCGTTCGAGATCGACCGCGAAGCGGTCCTGATCGCGCTCGAGATCGCGCGCCTGTTCGACCTGAAGCTGGTCTCCGAACTCCACGTGATGCGCAAGCAGTACCTCGACGGCTCGATTCCGACCGGTTTCCAGCGCACGGCGATGGTCGGGCTCTCGGGTGCGATCCCGTTCCGGGAGCCGGAGCTGGGCGTGGACAAGCTGCTCCGGATCCGCCAGCTGTCGCTGGAGGAGGATTCCTGCCGCGAGGTCTCCGACATCGGGCACCGGATCACCTTCCGGACGGACAGGCTCGGCATGCCGTTGACCGAGGTCGTCACCGAACCCGACCTGCTGACGCCGTGGGAGCTGCAGGCCGGGGCGCGGCTCGTCGCTCGCACGACCCGCTGCTGCCGTAAGGTCCGGCGCGGGCCCGGTGCGGCGCGCCAGGATGTCAACGTCTCGATCGCGGGCGGCCGGCGAATCGAGATCAAGGGCGTCGACAATCACCGGCGGCTGCCTCTCCTCGCCCATATCGAGGCCTTTCGCCAGCTCGAACTGCTGAAGATCCGGGAGGAGCTGCGGCGGCGGGGCGTGCAACGAGAGATGTTGGAGATCCCGGCCGGCGGCGCGGCCTGGGACGTCTCTCCCCTCGCCGTTCGGGCGGAGCGCCTCCTCGCTGGCGCGGGGTACAGGCCGCTCGCCGAGGCGCTGGAACGGGGGGAGGCCGTCGCGGCGCTGCGGCTGCCGCGGTTCGGCGGTCTGCTCTCGCGCCCGACCCAGCCCCGGCACACGTTCGCCTTCGAGTTCGCCGAGCGCGTCCGCGTCATCGCTTGCCTGACCGCGAGGCCCTTCATGGTGCACTCCGATCTGGCGGGCTACGGGCTCAGCCGCACCACCTGGAGGCGCCTCCGCCGCGCCCTGCAGGCCGATCCGGAGGATGCCCTGGTGGTCGTCTGGGGCGACCCGGCGGATCTCGACACCGCGGTCCGCGAGATCTTCATCCGGGCTCAGGACGCTCTCGAGGGTGTCCCGCCCGAGACGCGCCAGGCCCATCGCGACGGGTCGACCGGCTTCGAGCGGATCCTGGCCGGACCCGACCGGATGTACCCGGACACCGACACCCCACCCCTCCCGATCCCGGACGAGTGGGTCGACCGCATCGAGGCCGGACTCCCCGAGCGGCCCTGGCAGCGGGAGTCCCGGTACCGGGAGGCTGGCCTCGACGAGCGGGCGGCGGCCCGGCTGGCGGCCTCCCCCTGGGCGGACCTGTTCGACGCCCTCGGCCCGCTGCCGGCCGAGACGGCCCGTCGGGTCGCCGCCGCTTTCGCGCGCGTGCTCGCCCCCCGCCGCCCCTCCCTCCCCCCGCCGCACCGGGTGCGCCCGCTGGCGGCGGCGCTGGCGGCAGGCCGGCTGCTTCCCGAGGGCTTCGAGCTGGCCCTCGCCCGCGTCACCGACAGCCCGGACGCCGACCCCGGAGCTCTGCTGGCGGAGCTGGAACCGGACGCCGGGGGACGCCTCGCCGACCAGGCGGTCGCCCGCGCGCTCGAGCAGCTGGACCGACTTCGCACCCGCGATCCGGAGGCGGCTCTGCGCTGGGCGATGGGAACGGCCCTCGCCGGGGTGAGGGGCCGCGTGCCCGCGCGCGAGGTGCGGGCGCGACTCGTGTCGGCCATGGAAGGCCGGCTGGAGGCGCGGTGATGGCGAAGGACCCCTACGAAGGCTACCGCGATCCGCTGCTTTCGGTGATGAAGCGCTTCGGCGTCACCGTGTGGTCGGAGGTGATCGCCGAGACCACGCGCGGACGGTTCGAGGGGCTGATCCTCCCCCGCTCCGAGACAGCCGATCCCGAGCATCTCGTGATCAAGCTCTCGTGCGGCTACAACATCGGCGTGCGCTACGACACGATCGTCGAACTGGTCAAGACCGGCTACCGCGAAGCGCACTACCGGATCCCGGAGCAGGAGTTCCCGGTCGATCCAGCCAAACCGAAGGTCAAGCTTTTCGGAACGGGCGGCACGATCGCGTCGCGCCTCGACTACCGTACCGGTGCGGTGATTCCGGCGTTCAGCCCGGGAGAGCTCTACGGCTCGGTTCCGGAGCTGGCCGACATCTGCAACCTCGAGACCGAGAAACTGTTCGGCGTGTTCTCCGAGAACATGGGCCCCGAGCAGTACCTCGTCCTGGCGGAGCGCATCGGGGAGGCGATCCGCGAAGGCTACGACGGGATCGTCATCGGGCACGGCACCGATACGATGCACCACACCGCCGCTGCCCTGTCGTTCATGGTCCAGCGCCCGCCGGTGCCGATCGTGATGGTCGGCAGCCAGCGGTCGTCCGACCGCCCGTCCTCCGACGCCGCGCGCAACCTGATCAACGCCACCTGGGCGGCCGCGCACGGACAGATCGCTGAGGTCATGGTCTGCATGTTCGGCCCCACCTCCGATCGTTACAACCTGCTCCACCGCGGGACCCGCGTGCGCAAAATGCACAGCTCCTATCGCAGCACATTCCGAACGATCGGGGACATCCCGCTGGCGACGATCGAACCCGGAGAGATGCGGCTTCTGAAGGACGACTGGGCGCCGCGCCGCAACGACCGCGAGGTCGACATCCGGGCGGCCTTCGACGAGCGGGTGACGCTGCTCTACTACTATCCGAACATGCAGCCCGACGTCATCGACGCCCTCGTCGAGCGCGGCTACAAGGGCATCGTCATCGCCGGCACCGGGCTCGGGCACGTCAACCGCAAGGTCTATCCCGCGCTCGAGCGGGCCAGGGACGCCGGCGTGCTGGTCTTCATGACGCTCCAGACGCTGTGGGGCTTCGTGCAGATGTACGTCTACGAAACGGGGCGGGAAATCCTCGGACTCGGCGTCGTGCCGCTCGGGAACATGCTCCCCGAGGTGGCCTACATCAAGCTGGGCTGGGCTCTCGGCCTCCACCCCGGAGATCCGGAGAAGGTCGTCGAACTCATGAAGACCCCGATCGCGGGCGAGATGACGCCGCGCGAACCGCACGACGGCTACCTGATCCTCCAGGGGGGCGTCCCGGAAGTGCAGGAGTTCCTGTCGAAGGTCTGGCGCTGAGCGGCAGTCCGCCGGGGAGCGGGCCACCGGGCCCGGCCGCGAGCGGCCCCCACCCGGGACCGGGGTCCGCGCCGCCGGCGGGGCGGACACCGACCCGGGCCCCCCGCCGGGCACCGTCGAGGGCGGCGGCCGGGGGCGCCCGCCCGCCGTCTTCCCGCGATGCGGGTCCCCCCGGAAGCGCACCGGCCTCCGCGCGGAGCGAAAGCCCCGTCACCCTCACCGGGGAGCGGCACCCTCCCCGAGGACCGCGAGAGCCCGTTCCACGTCGTCCGGCCTGAGGTACAGGAGGTACCCGAACGAGCCGCCGCCGGTCGACACGCCGTGCGAGGAGTACACGTTGATCCCCGCATCGGCCAGCCGGCGATGGAGTTCCGCGAGGGCCCCCAGGCGGTCGTCGCCCCTGACCAACAGCGCCGCATGGGGCCCCTCCAGGGTGAGGCCCGCCCGCTCCGCCGAGGCGGCGAGACGCCCCGAGTCGTCGGGGAAGACGGTGAGCTGGGCGCAGTCGGGACCCGCCGGCGCGGCGCCGAAGGCGAGCAGGTTGACCTGGTCGCGCGCCAGTCGGGAGAGCAGGCGGAACGCAGCCCCCGGGCGATCGCGAACGGTGACGTGGTAGTAATCGACTCGCCGGACCTCGACGCTCATGCCGACCCTCCGCCCCTCCCGCTCCGAGTCTCCCGCATCCGCCGGTTCGGCGTCAAGCCGCGGGCGCCGAATGCGGTGCGCCGGCGCCGGGGAGGCGGACGTCGCTGCTCCGGAACGGGGCGCCACCGTCTACCTCGTCGACGGCACCTACGAGCTGTTCCGGCAGTTCTACGGGGCGCCGCGGCGGAGCTCGCCGGACGGCCAGGAGATCGGGGCGGTCGCCGGGCTCCGGCGGAGCCTCGCCTCCCTCGTCCGCCGCCGCGGGGTCACGCACGGCGCGGTTGCGTTCGATCGCGTCATCGAGTCGTTCCGCAACCGCCTCTTCCCGGGGTACAAGACGAGCGCCGGCGAGCCGCCCGAACTGCTCGCCCAGTTCCTGCCGGCGGAACGCGCCGCCCGCGCGGTCGGGTTCGCCGTCTGGCCGATGATCGAGTTCGAGGCGGACGACGCCCTGGCGACCGCGGCCGACCGGCTCGCACGCGATCCCCGGGTGGCGCGGATCGTGATCTGCTCTCCCGACAAGGACCTCCTGCAGTGCGTGCGCGGCCGGCGTGTCGTCTGCCTCGACCGGCGGCGGGACCGGATCGTGGACGAGGCGGCGGCCCGGGAGCGCTTCGGGATTCCTCCCGAGCGGATCCCCGACTGGCTCGCCCTGGTCGGCGACGCGGCCGACGGGATCCCGGGCCTCCCCGGCTTCGGCCCCGCCACCGCCTCGCGCCTGCTCGCGCTCTGGCCCGGTATCGAGGCGATTCCGACCGATCCGCGGCAGTGGCCGGCAGGGCTGCGCGGGGCCGCGAGACTCGCCCGGACACTCGAGGAGCGGCGCGGCGAGGCCCTTCTCTACCGCCGGCTGGCGACGCTGCGGCGCGATGCACCGGTGGCGGCGGACCTCGACGAGCTGAGGATACGGCCTTTCGGAGACGCGCCTTCCTTCGTTTGACACGCTGCCGGCGCGGCGTTAGATAGAACGGCTCGTCGAACCCTCTCCGCACCGACGCGCTCCGCGCGCCGCAGGCCGCCTTTCGGCGGCGGCGCCGGCCGCCTCCCTCCGCGGAGGCGCCCGCCGGCTCATCGGAGGTGCGATGATCGAAATCCAGGACGTCACGAAGATCTACGGGCGGACGACGGCGCTCCGGGGAATCTCCACCCGGATCGAGCGGGGTGAGGTCGTGGGCCTGCTCGGTCCCAACGGCGCCGGCAAGACCACCGCGATGAAGATCGTGGTCGGCTACCTCCTGCCGACGTCCGGCTCCGTCCGCGTCGGCGGTCACGATGTCGTCCTCGAACCGCTGGAGGTCCAGCGCCAGATCGGCTACCTGCCGGAAAACGCGCCGCTTTACACCGACATGCTCGTCCAGGACTACCTCGAGTTCACGGCGCGGATGCGCGGACTCACTCCCGGCGCCTGGCGGCGGCGGCTCGTCGAGGTCGCCGGCGAGTGCGGGATCGAGGAGGTGCTGACGCGTCCCATCGGCCACCTCTCCAAGGGGTACCGCCAGCGGGTGGGACTCGCCGCGGCGATCCTCCACGATCCGGCGATCCTGATTCTGGACGAGCCGACCACCGGCCTCGACCCGAACCAGATCATGGAGGTTCGCCGGCTCATCCGCCGTCTCGGCGAGACGAAGACGGTCATCCTCTCGACGCACATCCTCCCGGAGGTCGAGGCGAGCTGCGGCCGTGCGGTGATCCTGATCGACGGCCGCATCCGCGCCGACGGCTCGCTCGACGAGCTGACGCGATCCCGCGTCCAGGTCGTGACGATCGCCCCCGGGAACGAGGGGGAGGCTCGCGAGGTCTTCGCCAGGATCCCCGGCGTCCGCTCGGTGACCGCCGAGGCCGACGACGGACGCTTCCTCACCTTCCGGCTCGAACTCGGCGACGGCGCCGACGGGGTCGCCGAGGCCGTCGCCGACGCGGTCCGGGAACGCGCCTGGCCGCTGCGCGAGCTGCGGCGCGACGACAAGTCCCTCGAACAGGTTTTCCGCGAACTGACGGAGTCCGCGGTGGAGGAAGCAGCATGAGTCGCGTGAGGGCCGTCGCGGGAAGGGAGTTGTCGTCCTACTTCGACTCCCCCATCGCCTACGTCTTCCTGCTCGCCTTCGCCGGGTCGAGCCTGTTCACGTTCTTCAACGTCAACGGGTTTTTCTCCCGGGGCATCGCCGACCTGCGGCCGCTGTTCGACGCCGTGCCGTTCCTGATGATCCTCCTGGTGCCGGCGCTGACGATGAGGCTCTGGGCGGAAGAGCGCAAGCAGGGCACGATCGAGATCCTGCTCACCCTCCCCGCCCGCGATCACGAGCTGGTCCTGGGCAAGTTCCTCGCCAGCTGGGCCCTTCTCGGGGTGGGTCTGGCGCTGACCCTGGCGCTTCCCGTCGGCGTCTCCCTGATCGGCCGCTTCGACTGGGGGCCCGCCGTCGGAGGCTATCTCGGCGCGATGCTCCTCGGCGCCGCCTACCTGGCGATCGGCCAGTTCGTCTCGGCGACCACCGAGAACCAGATCCTCGCGTTCATCTTGTCGATGGTCGTGTGCCTCGCGTTCTGGGGAGTGGGCACCGAGACGTTCGCCGGCCTTTTCAGCGACCGACTCGCTGCGCTGCTCCGCGCGATCGGCACCGGGAGCCGGTTCGCCAGCATCGCGCGAGGGGTGATCGACCTACGGGACCTTCTCTACTACGCCTCGCTGACCGCCTTCTTCCTGCTCGCCAGCATCGCCGCGCTGCGCGTGCGGCGGTGGGCGTGAGCCGCGGGAGGACGGATCGATGAAGGACCTGCGGAGTCGGAAGGTTTCGCTGGCGGCGTCGCTCCTCCTCGTCGGCGCCAATCTTCTCGCGTTCAACGCGCTGGTTTCCGGCTGGTCGACGGCCCGCGTCGACCTCACCGAGGAACGCCTGTATTCCATCTCTCCGGCGACGCGGCGGCTTCTCTCGTCGCTCGAGGACGACGTCAGCATCTACGGCTACTTCTCGAAACGCACCCATCCGAAGCTCGCGCCTCTCGTGCCGCAGATCGCCGACCTGCTGGACGAGTACCGTGCCCTTTCGAACGGCAAGGTGCACGTCGAGATGATCGATCCGGGCGAGGACGAGGAGGCCGAGCAGCGCGCCGTCGATCGGTTCGGGGTGCAGAGCACGCCGTTCCGGCTCGCCTCGAAGTACGAATCCGGGATCGTCAACGCCTACTTCGCGCTGGTCGTCCAGTACGGCGACCAGTACGTCCGGTACGGGTTCGACGACCTGATCGAGATCGAGCCGCTTCCCGACGGGGACATCGACGTCCGGCTGCGGAATCTCGAGTACGACCTCACCCGGGCCATCAAGAAGGTCGTCTACGGCTTCCGCAGCACTTCCGAGCTGTTCGAGCGGATCGAGCACCCCGTGAAGCTGACCGCCGTGATGACGCCGGACGATCTGCCGGACGTGCTCAAGGACGTCCCCGACGCGGTCCGCAAGGCCGCCGAAGAGCTCGAGAAGGCCGGAGGCGACAAGTTCGAGTACGAGGAGATCGACCCGACGAAGGGCGGCGAGGCGGCGGAGGAGGCCGTCCGCCGCTTCGGCGTCCGGCCGATGACGATCGGGCTGTTCAGCGACAAGACCTTCTACCTCTACGGGTTCCTCACGGTCGGAGACCGGGTGGAGCAGCTCCTTCTGACCGGCGAGGGCATCTCGGCGGCTACGGTGCGGGAGGCGATCGAGAACGCGCTCCGGCGGCAGACACCCGGCTTCTTGAAGACGGTCGGCCTGGTGGTTCCCGAGCCGGAGATTCCGCCCGAGGTGATGATGCAGCTCCGGATGCAGGGCCGGATGCCGCCGCAGCCCCCGCCGGAGTTCGAGCAGCTCGAGCGTTTCCTGCGGCAGGACTACCAGGTCAAGAAGGTCGACCTGTCGAGGCCCGTCCCGACCGACGTGGACACGCTCATCGTCGTCAAGCCCAAGAACCTCGACGAGCGGGCCGTGTTCAATCTGGACCAGTATCTGATGCGAGGCGGCCGGGTCGTCATCTGCGCGGGGAAGTACGACGTGGACTTCAGCGCGGCCGGCCTTCACGTCACCCCGATCAAGACCGGGCTCGAGGACTGGCTGGCCCACTTCGGCGTCGAGGTTCCGACCACCCTCGTCCTGGACGACCGGAACCAGCCTCTTCCGATCCCCGAGCTGCGGCGGACTCCGATCGGCACCATTCGGACGTGGCGGATGGCGCCCTATCCGTACCTCGTCGAGGTGCGCGACGACGGCTTCGCCGACCGCACGGTCGCCGGCCGGGTGGGGGCGGTCGGCATCTACTGGGGGAGCCCCGTCCGCGTCGACGAGAAGAAGGCCGAGGGCCTCGAGGTCACGCCGATCCTCCGCAGCTCCCAGCGCTCGTGGACCGACGACGACACGGCCCGCGTGGGGTACATCGACTACACCGTCCCCGAGGAAGGTACCGAGCCCCAGCTCCTGGCCGTGGCCCTGTCCGGCCGGTTCGAGAGCTACTTCAAGGACAAGGAGCCTCCGAAGCCGGAGGACGACTCCGAGGCCCCGCCCGAGGTTCCGCTGGCGGTCTCCCCGGAAACGCGGCTGGCCGTCATCGGAAACGCCGAGTTCCTCAGCGACTTCGTGGCCCGGGTGCTGGGCCGGACGGAGAGCGGATTCTTCGGAGAGAACCTGGCCTTCATGCAGAACCTGGTCGACTGGATGAACCTGGACAACGACCTCCTCGAGATCCGGGCGCGGGGGACCGTCGACCGCCGCCTGGCTCGACTGGATCGAAAGGAGGAGGTCATGTTCGAGGTCGTCAATTACCTCGTCCCGGTGTTCGCGCTGGCCGCGCTCGGCGGCTGGCGGTTGCTCCGCCGGCGCTCCGTGAGGCCCCTCGTCGCCGCCCCGGCGGTGGCGCCGGCCCGTGTGCAGGAGGGATGAGCCGATGTTCGGAAGGCACCACGCCGTCCTCGCCGCACTCCTGGCGATCCAACTGCTCGCGCTGGCGGCCATTCGATCCCCGGTCACGACCGGTCCTTCCCGGCCCCGCCCCCTCCTGCCCGAGTTGGCCTCGATGACGCCGTCGCGCATCGAACTGGAAGGCCAGGGCGGCGCACGGCTGACCCTGGAGCGCAAGGACGACCGCTGGACGCTGCCCGACGCAGGGGGCTACCCGGCGTCGGAGGAGAAGGTCGACAAGCTCCTCGACGACCTCAAGGGGCTGAAGGTCCGCCGCCCGGTGGTCACCTCCGCAAGGCACCACGCGGCGCTGGAGGTGGCCGAGGACAAGCACGCGCGGCGCGTGCGAATCTTCGCCGATGCGGACGAGGACCCGGAGATCGACCTGCTGGTGGGGAGTTCCCCCAAGTACCGCTTCGTCCACGTCAGGCGCGCCGGCGAGGACCCCGTGTACGAGGTGATGGGTCTGAGCCCCTACGACATCAGAGCCGAGAAGACGTCGTGGATCGAGCGAAAGCTCGTCGACGTGCCGTTCGACGAGGTCCGGCGCGTCGAGGTCGAGAACGCATCGGGGAGGTTCGTCCTCGAGCGCGATGAAGGCTCGTGGCGGCTGGCCGAACCGTCCCGCCGGTCCGGCCAGAAGCTCGACAGCGGGAAGGTGGACGCCTTCGTCCGCTCTCTCGTTTCGCTGTGGATCGCCGAACCGGTCGGCCCGGCGGACGACAAGGCGCACGGGTTCGACGCCCCTGCGGCCCGCTACACCATCGCCTACGCCCAGGGCGGCGGATCCGCAGGCGAGGACGGTGGCGAGGAAGACGGGACGGAGGAGCCGGAGAAGGACCGGGAGCCACCGCTGTCCACGGTCACCGTCATCGTGGGCCGCAAGGCGGACGGCCAGTCGGCCCGGCGCTACGCCACGCGGGAGGGGTTCGGCTTCACGGTGGAGGTTTCCGAGACCTCGGTGAAGAAGGCGCTCGAGCAGAAGGCGGCCGACCTCCGCTGACCGCCCTCCCCGCTGCCGGGGTGGCCCGGGGTCCGCCCGGGCCCGATATTGGGCCGGTGGGCCCGGCGCTTCCCGCCCTGGCGCCTCGGGCCTTGCCGAGGGAAGGTGGCCCAGGAACCGGAAAGCCCCGCTCCTGGAGGGCTCGAAGCGCTCTCGCCGGCCATGGCGGCCCGCCTCGCCGCGGCGGGAGACAGGGATCTCGCGCGCCGTTCGATCTCCGCCGTCCTGATCTACCTGTTTCTCGCCGGACTCCTCGCGTGGCTCGTTCGCATGGAGGGGGTGGCCGGCCGAGCGGTGGCGATCATTGCGACCGTCATGTTCGCGGTCGCTCTGGTGCGGATCGCCTGGTCGCTCGCCCAGCCGCGAGTCGCCCGGTGGTCCCCCGGGCGTGGCGGGCCGGATTCCGCGCCGGCGTGGTCGTCTCCGCCGTGCTGTGGAGCTCCGCCACCTTCCTCTACGTTTCCGGGCGCGGATTCGGTGAGGTTTCCTGCCTGCTGCTCGTCGCCACCGGCGGCCTGTGCGCCGGCGGCATCAACACGGTGGCTCCCAGCCTGCCGCTCTCGCGGCTTTTCGTGACGATCCTGCTCGCCCCGCTGACCGCTTTGCCGCTGGTGCGTCCGTCGCGGGAGTCGGCTGCCCTCGCGGCGATGGTGGCGATCTACCTCGGGTTCCTGTGGGTCCAGTCGGGGCTGACGAGCCGCGCGTACTGGTCGAACCTCCGCGCGAGGATGCTGCTGGAGGAACGCGCTCGCCAGCTCGAACAGGCCCGGGCGGAGGCGGAGCAGGCGTGCCGCGCGCGGGGACGCTTCCTCGCCAACATGAGCCACGAGATCCGGACCCCGATGAACGCCGTGCTCGGAATGACGAGCCTCGTGCTCGAGACCGACCTGACCGACGAACAGCGAGAGTACCTCGAGATCGCACGGGACTCGGGACGCGCCCTCCTCACACTCATCAACGACATCCTCGACTTCTCCAAGATCGAGGCGGGGAAGCTGGTCCTCGAGCGGATCCCCTTCGATCCCGCCGGACTGGCTCGCTCCACGATCCGGACGTTCCAGATACGGAACGCCAGGCCCGATCTGGCGATCGAGCTTTCTCTCGACCCCGATCTGCCGCCGCGGGTCATGGGCGATCCCGGCCGGCTCCGCCAGGTTCTGGTGAATCTCCTCGGGAACGCGGTGAAGTTCACGCCGCGCGGGAGGGTCACGTTGCGGGTCGAGCGGGAGGCCGGCGATCCGCCGCGCCTCCGCTTCGAGGTCCGCGACACCGGAATCGGTTTCGACGAGTCGATGCGCGAGCGGATCTTCGATGCGTTCGTCCAGGGCGATGCCTCGACGACACGACGCTACGGGGGAACGGGGCTGGGGCTGGCCATCTCGGCGCAGCTCGTGGCGATGATGGGGGGCCGTCTCGACGCGCGGAGCCGGCCCGGCCACGGCAGCTCGTTCTTCTTCAGCCTCCCCTGCGAGGAACCGGCCGTTCAGGCTGACGAGCCCGCCGCGCGGGACCTGCCCCACCCCGAACCGGCCCGCGTTCCGCGCCGCGTGCTGGTGGCCGAGGACAACCGGGTCAACCAGATGCTCGTCACCCGGGCGCTTTCGCGGCGCGGCCACCGGGTGGAGCTGGCAGCGAACGGCCAGGAGGCGGTCGAGCTGTTCGCGAGGAACCGCTACGACATCGTGCTCATGGACCTCCAGATGCCCGAGATGGACGGTTTCGCCGCCGCCGCCGCGATCCGGTCGCTCGAGCGCGGCAGCGGCCGCCACACGCCGATCGTCGCGCTGACCGCCCACGCGATGGCCGGCGACGAGAAGCGCTGTCTCGAGGCGGGGATGGACGCCTATCTCGCCAAGCCGTTCGACATCGAGCGCCTGGCGCGTCTCGTCGACGAGCTGACCGCGGCCACCCCCGCACCGGCTCCCGCCCTCTGATCGGTCACCGCGGCCGCCTCCTCCCGGCCGGACGGCGGGAGGATATGCTGGAGCGGTCCGGAGGCCGAGCCGTGGCGGAAGAGCCGAACCAGCGAGAAAAGCGCCAGCTCCCGGCTCCGCGCGCCGCCCCACCGCGCGGAGCCCACTGGATTCCGGCCGCGGCGATCGCCGCCATCGCGGTCGTGCTGGTCGCTTCGGCCTACTTGACCAGCGCCGTTCAGGATGCGGTCCGTGCCTACATCTCGGGAGAGGCGCTGTGGTCCAAGGCGCAGAAAGACGCCGTGTACGAGCTGGAGCGATTCGTGGACACGGGGAACCCGGTGCACCTCGAGCGGTTCCGCCGCGCCATCGCCGTGCCGCTCGCGGACCGGGAGGCGCGGGAGGCGCTGGAGAAGACGCCACCCGACCGGGAAGCCGCCGCGGCCGCCCTCCTCCGGGCCGGCCACGATCCGGAGGACATCCCGGCGCTCATCCGCCTGTTCGCCTGGCGCGAGTTCGTCCCACTGATGCCGCGCGCGGTGGCGGTGTGGCGCGAGGGTGACCGCGAGATCGCGCGGCTGTGCGAGCTCGCCTCCCGCCTCGAACGCCGGGCCTCCGACGCCGGGCGTCGGCCGGCGGATCTCGATCCGATCGTCGCCGGGATCGAGGAAGTGAACGAACGGGTCACGATTCTCGAGCGGGAATTCTCCGCGACGCTGGCGGAAGGCGCACGCCGCCTTCTCGGGGCGAGCCGCCTGTTCACCGTCGCAGCCGGCCTCCTGCTCGCCATCGCCGGCATTCTCCTGGTGCGCCGCACGGCGCGTGCCTCCCGGAAGGCACACGACCGCTGGCAGCGCGCCAGGCGCCTCGAGGCGCTGGCCCGGCTGGCGGGCGGGGTCGCCCACGATTTCAACAACCTCATGACGGCGGTCCTCGGCCACGCCGACCTGCTGGAGCGGGTCGTGGCGCACTCCCCGGAAGGGAACCTGCACCTCCGGGAGATCCGGCGCGCGGTCGAACGGGCGTCGAAGCTGGCCCGGCAGATGCTCGCGTTCGGAAGGCGCCAGGCGCTGGCCCCGGAACGGCTGGACGCCCGCGAGGTCATCCGCGAACTCGCACCGATGTTCCGCGGGGTGTTGCCGGAGGAGACCTCCCTCGCGATCGATGCGGGCTCCTCTCCCCTTCCGGTCGAGGCCGACAGGCTGGCTCTCGAGCAGGCGCTCATGAACATCCTGCTCAACGCTCGGGACGCCGTGGAGGGCGGCGGACGGATCGCCGTTCGCGCGCGAGCCGAGTCGCTCGGCGCCGGGGCCGCGCCGGAGCTCGCACCCGGCCGCTACGCCGTGATCGAGGTGGAGGATTCCGGCGCCGGCATGGACGAGACGACCCGTCAGCGGATCTTCGAACCGTTCTTCACGACGAAGGGGGCGGGCCGGGGTACGGGACTCGGCCTGTCGATGGCCTACGGGGTCGCGCGGCAAAGCGGCGGCGGTGTCACCGTGGACAGCCGCCCCGGCCGGGGGACGACGGTCCGCGTCTACCTCCCGCTCGCGCCACCCCGGCGCTCCGGGGCCACCCCCCGGCCGGAAGCGCACCCGCCGGGGCCCCGGGCCACGATCCTGCTCGTCGAGGACGATCCGGAGGTGCGGCGCCTTCTCGAGCGGGCGCTCGCCCTGCAGGGGCATCGCGTCATCTCCGCCGCCGGAGGCGAGGAGGCCCTCGAGGCGGCCCGGCGCCACCCCGGCCCGATCGACCTTCTCATCACCGACGTGATCATGCCGGGCCGCAGCGGCCCCTCGCTGGCGAGGGAGCTCCAGAGCTCGCGGCCGGAGATGCGCGTGCTGTTCATCTCGGGCTATCCCGGCGAGGAGCTGGAGCGTCACGGTGTGCCGCGCGACGCCGAGCTCCTCCCGAAGCCGTTCGGCCCGCTCGCCTTGCAGGTCCGCGTGGAGAAGATCCTCTCCCGCTCCCGGCCGGCGGCCGGCGGCTGAGCCTCACTCGAGGGAGACCTCCCGCCGGATCTGCCCCCCCTTGAGGCTGTCGTATCGGACCTCGACCGTCCGGCCGTGCGGGGCCAAGAGGAAGTACAGAAAGCGCGCTCCGCGCCCCGGCACCCCCGGAACCTCGAGCCGCTCCGGCCGGTGCCGCTGCCAGTCGATGCGGCGCAGCCACCGGTCGCGGACCACACCGCTCGCGACGACCTCGGCACCCTCTACCGTCGCGATGTCGAGCCGGTGCAGCCGGTTTTGCCGGGCCCACGCCGTCACCGTCGGGATGGCCCGTTCGTTCACGACGGGAACGACGATCTCCCACAGTCCGCGGTCCAGCCGCTTCGCCTCCGGCTCCCCGAACCGCAGGAGCGGGAGCTGCGAGGCGTGGTAGAGAACGAAGGCACTGTTCCGGTGGCACTCTTCCTCGAGCATCCAGCCCTCGGGAACCCGGCCGACGTCCGGCCTGAATCCCCCGACCTCGATCGCCCCGTACTGGGGATGATCGACCGGGTGCCACGGGACGAACTGCCGGCCGAACGTCAACCGGTCGTTGAAAGCGAGCCGCTCCTGCTGGGTGGTCTTTCCATCCCCGTCGAGATCGTCCGGCGGCGCGTACAGCTCGTTGGTGAACGCGATGGCGCCGTGGATCCGGTAGAAGTGATCGATCGTGCTGCCGAACACGGTGTAGAGGTCCTTCCACACCACTAGCTTCCGGTATCCGGGTAGAAGCCGCTCCCCCTCCTCCGCGATCAGCTCGTACACCTTCTCGTCCTCGGGCGGGTAGGCCGGTTCGCTCTCGGCCCCCGGTCCGCGCAGGATCATCCGGCCGGCGTTGTGGAAGCTTTGGACCGCGGCGATGTTGGGGTGCTGCAGGGCCCACAGGGCGATCGACCGCGTTTCCGGGATCTGGAGCGGATAGTCTCCCGCCCCGCTCTGAACGTAGCGGGGCTGCCAGTCGTATCCCCACGTGCGGTTCGGATCGACGTATCCGACGGGGTCCTCGTCGATCCGGCCGTCGCCGTCGTTGTCGTAGCCTTCGCGGCCCAGGAGCAGGTAGTCCCCCAACTCGTCCGGTCCCGCCCGCACGAGCGCGCGCGGATCCTCGGGATCGAGCCGGTAGTCGCCTTCGCCCGGCGCCACCTTCTTGCGCATCATCGTGATCACGCCATCGCCGTCGAGGTCGTCCGGCCCGTCTTCGTCCACCAGCCCGTCGCGGTCGTCGTCGTAGGGAACGATGACCGTGCGCGGATAATCGGCGGTCGACGGCTTGTCGAACCACCACGCCCGCCCGTCGGGGTTGACGACGGGAACGACATAGAGCACCGCCCGGTCCACCAGTTCCGTCACCGGATCGAGCTCGCCGTAGTGCGAAAGGACGAAGTCGATCACGTACAGGGCCGTCTCCGCTCCCTGCACCTCGTTCGCGTGGGTGTTGCCGTCGATGTAGATGGCCGGCTTGGACGACTCGTCCCCCGTCTCCGGATTGCGGATCGCCAACAGCCAGATGTCGCGTCCTCCGCGGCTCTTGCCCAGCGACTCGAGGCGAGCCAGGTCCGGGTAGGCCCGCGCGTAGCGTTCCAGCAGCTGCTCGATCTCCTCGAAGCGGTGCAGCCGGTCGAACCGGGGGTGCGGCGCATCCGGGACCGTTCCGGCCGACGCCGTCCACGTTCCGAACAGGACGAGCGCGACGCCGGCGAGCCGTCTCACCGGGCGGTCCCCCGCAGTTCCGCGACCGCCGACGCCCGTCCGGCCTGATCCGAGACGGCCTCCACCTCGACCGCCCCACCCTCCGGAGCGTGAACGAGCCATTCGGCCTCCAGTCTCCCGGTGACGCCGGCGAGCCGTTCCGCCGCGACCCACGGGCGCCCCGCCAGCAAGGCCGCGCCCTCCGGAAGACGGATCGAGAGCCGGACCGGGAGGTGGACACGGGCCCTCGCGGCCTGCCGGGTGTGGGTGGCGAGGAAACCGGAGTTCGCGGCGACCGCCCGAACGGTGAAGACCGCCCGCCCGGCGGGGCGAACCTCCAGCGACGCGATCTCGAGCCGGGGAAGTTTGTCCGCCAGGTCGAGCACTGTCTCCACGTGGACATCGAGAGCCGGATCGAGAATCTCGCGCGGGGGGTTCAGGGCGAGGAACGGGTCGAGACCGCCGGTCTCCGCCGCCCGTCCGTCCTTCAGACGCACCGCCGTCCACGGGCGGTAGGCGCCGGGAACCCGTTCGACCGCCCAGGCGAAAAGGGCTCGGCGGCGGGCCTCGCCCCGCGCGCGCTCGTCCTCGCGCGCCGCGGCGAGTGCGGCCACGTCCTCCGGCGAGATCTCCCCGGCCCGGACCCGGTCGATGACGCTCGCGGCCCCGACGTCCGGGGCGACACCGTGGGCGCGCAGGAACCGTTCCAGGCGATCCGGCGGAATCTCGGCGAACTCCTCCCGCGTCATCTTCGACAGCGAGGCCGCCGTCAGCTCGGTGTCTCCCTCCTTCGGCTCCGGCGCGCGCGGGCGGGGCGGTCCCCAGACGTCGAGGGAGAAGGCGAAGGCCCCGTACTGGAAGTAGAGCCAGGCGGCCAGCCCGCCCGGCCCCGACCGGTCGGCCCGCCTTTCCGGGTCGAGACCGGCCGCCCGCAAGCGCTCCCGGTACGCCTCCGCCAGCCGCGCGAGGTCCGCCCGGTCCTCCGCGTCCCACTCCTTCGCCGGACCGGGCGCCAGCATCGCGGCGAGCCGGTCCTTGTCGAGGCCTCCGCTTCGCACGAACGGCAGGTCTTTCACCCGGTCCCACAGCTCGTCCAGCGTCATCCGCGCGCCGGGCTCGAGACCGAACCGGCGGGCGAACCGGCCGGGAATTTCGACCGGCGTCCCGCCGGAGGCACCCCTCCCGCGCTCCGGCGGAAGGGCGAGAAGGTCGTTCGCGGGGCCGAAGATCACCGCCGCAGCGATCCGCCGGTGCGCCAGCAGGAAGTCGAGAATCGCCCGGGTCTCGGGCGCCGCGCTCGGCCACGGACCGGCTGCCGGATCGGGAAACGGAAAGGCGTGCGGGAAGTTGCGGTCCGGATCGATGCCCCCCGGCCCATCCTCGTTGAACCGGCCGTCGCCGTCGTCGTCCTCCCCCTCCACCACGAGGCGGAACGCGCCGGCTCGCCGGCGCCGCGGATCGCGGCGGACCATCAGGCGCGGATCGATCGGATCCGGGAGCCATTCGCCCGCGGGGTCGGGTATCCGAAGCATCCGGATCACGCCGTCCCCGTCGAGATCGTCCGGCCCGTCCTCTCCGGCGAAGCCGTCTCGGTCCCGGTCCACCTCCCCGCCGTTCGCCGTCCTCGGGGCTCGGGGCGTCCCGAAGAAGGCGTCGTGGGCGTCCGGGTTGAGCACGGGCGCCACGAAGAACGTGGTCCGAGCGATCGCATCGCGCGACCGGTCGCTTCCGTCCAGGAGTTTCCGGACGAGCGCGAGCGCCGCCTCCGTTCCGGCGTTGTGCCGGCCATCGACATTGGCCCCCACGAACAGCGCCGGCCGCTCCTCCGGGGGGATCTCGCCCGGGCCGGCGATCCGGATCACCAGCAGCGGGCTCCCGGCCGCGGACGCACCGATGGCGGAAACCTCGGCGATGCCGGGATGAGCGGCGGCCCACGCCGCGAGTTGTCGCTCCACCTCGGCGGTGTCGTGGTAGCCGGCGGAAAGGGATGCCCCCGCCGCCCATGCGAGGCCGGAAAGCATCGCCAGGACGGCGGGCGGGATTCGTCGCAACACGCCGGGCCTCCGGTAACGGGACGGGCCGCCCATGATGGCGGTGGCAACGCCCGGCGACAAGAGGTTCCCGGTCACGGCTCGCGTAGGGATCTGGCCTCTGCGGCGCTCGCCCTCACGCGGCGGCGGGGGTGCGGCACGGGACCGCGCCGGCGCGGCGGCGGTTCGGGCGGCGTGCGCCAGACGAAGATCCGGTACCCGAGAACGGCGCCCAGGCTCGGGAAGAGTCCTCCCGCATCGTGGGCCTCGACGATCACCGCGTGCCCCTCGCCGCGCAGGCGCCCCGCGATCAGCTCGGCCTCCGCGAGGGTGGAGACGATCGCCACCAGCTCCCATCCTCCGGCGCCGTCCCGTTCGAGCATCGACTCCCTCCGCGGCTCCGCCGGCGGGGCGGCGCTCCGTTCGCGGCGCCGTTGGGCTGGCGGAGACCCCCGCCGGCACCCGCCTTCGCACTGCTGCTCGGTGGTCCCGGATTCCGGGAGGAGCGCACCCCGTCCTTCCGGAACCGCCCTGAAGCCAGTTTACGCTGCGGGCCGGCATCCCGCGGTGCCGTGGACAACGGCACCGCAGCACCGGCATGATGCGGCCGAGGGATGGCCGGCCTGGGGGGGTCGACCGGGCGGCTTTCCGCCGGAGGGCCCATGCGCTGGCCGTGCGCAGCCGCCGTGCCGATCGCCGCCCTGGCCCTCGGGGCCGGCGCGGCCCCTCCCCCGGATCCGCTCGGAGATCCGGCACGCTGGGTCCGCTTCGACGAGAGGGACGGGCTTCCGCCCGGCCGCCTGCTCGCGCTCGTCAGGTCCGGCGACGGGACGGTCTGGGCGGGTGGCGAGGGCGGGCTCGCCTACTACGACGGTTACCGGTGGACGCGGGTGCACGTGGGGGGCCCGGTGCGGTCGATGGCCTCGGCATCCGATGGCGGGCTCTACGTGGTCGCCGGACGCCGCCTTCTGTTCGGACGGGACGAGCGCTTCGAACCGGTCGATGTCGCGCCGATCGAACCGGCGGCGGTGGCCCGCATCGCCGAAGGCGGCGTCCTCGTGGTGGGGCCTTACCGAGACCGGCCGCCCCCGGCCTTTCCCGCCGGCTACGTCGTCGTGAAGGACGGGCGGCCGCGCACGCCCCGCCCGCTCGATTACCTCTGGCGCGGCCATCGGCCGTTGCTCTCCGCGACCGGCTCGGGACACCCCTGGTTGTCGGTCGGGCCGGCGGTCCTCCGGTGGAGCGACGGGCGCTTTTCGCTCGTCGAACCGTTCTCGCGGCCCGGGGTCCGCCTCGTGGTCGCGGTCGAGAACGCGCGGGGCGACGGCCTCGCCGGCATCTGGCTCCCGGCACCGCTCGCCGGCCTGTGGGCATGGACGGCGGGGGAAGCTCCTCGCCGCCAACCCGGCGAAGGGTACGGAATGCTCGCGGCGGCGGCCCTGGCCGAGGACGGGACGGCCGTGGCGGTGTACGACTCGAGGGACGTTCGCGTCCGCCGCGGGGGCGTTTGGCGCTCGCTGAGCCCCGCGCCGGAACCGCTAAGCCATGCGCGCTGGCTGCGCTTCGCCGGCGACGGAGAGCTGTGGGCGGCGACGGCGGAGGCGCTGCATCTGTTCCGGCCCGACGCCACGGTATGGACGAACGACCGCCACGGATTCCCCGACGTCCGGCGAGACCGCGTGCACGATCTCGCCCTCGACGGCCGGGGTGGCCTCCTGGCCGCCACCGGCGGCGGTGTCGAAAGGCGGCCGGTGACCGGCGGCCTCCCGGTGCCGCTTCCCGAGCTCCCGGACGGCGGCCGGGCGAGCGTGACCACGGTCGGCGTCGACGGAAAGGGGCGGATCTGGGCCGGCAGCGGAGATTCCTTCGAAGGCGTTCGCGTGCTCGACGGGGAGCGCTGGCGCGTCGTGGAGCGCGACGCCGGCGGCGAGCCGCTCGGCCTCGTCCATCGCATCCGTCCCGGGCGGGACGGCGGGCTGTGGTTCCTGTCGATCGCTCCCTCCCGCGAAGCGCTCCAGCGGATGGAGGGGCGTTTGTTCCGCCTCGTGGGGGACGACGTGCGGCTCTGGCCGCCCTCGAGGGAGCTGCACGGCCTGCGCCCGTACGACATCGCGGTCGACGGCGAGGGAACGGTGTGGGTCGCCTCCAGCACCGGGCTCCTTCGCCACCGGGACGGGCGCTGGACCCGGCTCGTGCCGGACGATCCGTCGGCCTCGCGCATGCTCGCCGTCGCCGCGCGGCCCGGATGCGGTGCCGCAGCGCTGTCGGAAGCGGGCAAGGTCTTTCTCGCGGGAGAAGACGGCCGCCTGAAGGCGATCGGCCCGGCATCGGCGGCGCGGAGCCCCTCGCCCGGAAGCCTGGCGTTCGACGCGAAGGGGCGGCTGTGGGTGGCGGTAGGGGAGCGCGTTTACTGCCGCACGGGGGGGAGCTGGCTGCGCGTCGACCGGACGACCGGGCTCGACGCCGGCCCTCTCTGGCCGCTCCTTCCGACTGGAGAGCGTCTCTTCGTCGGCGCCCTGGGGACCGGGTTGTGGACGCTTCCGCTCGCACCGCTCGATCGGTATCCGCCCCGGATCGCCGCCGACCCGCCGCTGATGCGGGGGGGAACGGCTCTCGTCCGGGTGCACCCGCAACCGTTCAAGGGGTGGCCGCGGCGCGAGCGCATCCCGGTCCGCTTCCGCGTCGATGGCGGTCCGTGGTCCGCGTGGCGGTACGGCGAGGCGATCGAGATCGGCGGGCTCGCGCCCGGATCGCACCGGATCGAAGTGCAGGCGGGATCCCCGCTCGGTGTCGGCGGTCCGGCAGCCGAGGTGACGGCGACGGTGAGCCGGCCGCTCTACCGGTCGCCCGCCTTCCTGCTCCCGTTCGCGCTCCTCACGGCGGCGTTCGCCGCCGTCACGGTGTCCTTCGTGCGGCGCCGCCGCCGGGATGCCGAGCGGCTGCGGGCGAGCGAGCGGAAGTACCGGCGGCTGATGGAGGACGCGTTCGAAGGCATCCTCTTGCTCGACGACGACCTCCGGATCGCTTCCGCCAACCGGAGCGCCGGCCGCCTGCTCGGCCTTCCCCCCGCGCAGCTCGCCGGCCGTCCCATCTCCTCGATCTGCGCGAGGAGGGAACGCGGCGAGGCACTGGCCCGCGCGGTGGCGGAGCTGGCGCCCGGGCGCGCGCTGGTCCTCGAGTGCGAACTGGCCGGCCACGAGCCGACCCTCGCCGAAATCAGCGTGACCCGCGTCCCGGGGGGACCCATCCAGCTGATGGCCCGGGACATCACCGAGCGGCGGCGGCTGGAGCGGGAGCGGCTGCAGCTCGAGCGGCGTCTCGCCGAAACGCAGAAACTGGAGAGCCTGGGGGTCCTCGCCGGCGGGGTCGCCCACGACTTCAACAACCTGCTCACGACGATCCTCGGCAATGCCGAGGTCGCCCTCTCCGAGCTTCCGGAGGGAGCTCCGTCCCTGCCCTACATCGAGAACGTCAGGCGCACCGCCAAGAGAGCGGCCGAGCTCACCCGCCAGCTCCTCGACTACGCGGGAGGCTCGGCGATGGTCCGGATGCCCGTGGACCTCAACGAGCTGGTGGGAGAGATGCTCGCCCTGCTCAGGACGACCGTGGGCGATCGAATCGAGCTGGACTGCCGGCTCGATCCCTCCGCGCCCGCGGCGGCCGGCGACTCCAGCCGGCTGCGCCAGGTGCTCCTGAATCTCGTCGTCAACGCCGGCGAGGCGATCGGCAGCCGTCCGGGCCGGATCCTCGTCACCACCCGAAACGCCGGCGCGGCGGTCGAGCTGGCGGTGGAGGACGACGGTCCCGGCGTCGATCCCGCGGTGCGCGGGCGGATCTTCGATCCGTTCTTCACCACGAAGTTCTCCGGGCGCGGACTCGGCCTGGCGGCGGTGAAGGGAATCGTCGAGGCGCACGGAGGAACGATCGAGGTGGGCGACTCCGAGGAGCTGGGCGGTGCCCTGTTCACCGTTCGGATCCCCGCCGCCGCCCGCGATGAAACGGACGCCCCCGCGGCTGCGCCCGGGCGCGGGCGGAGAGCGGCCGGCGGTACCGTTCTGCTGGTGGACGACGAGCCCGACGTGCGCGAGGTCGCGGCTCGCGCCCTGGTCGCCGCCGGGTACGACGTTCTCGAAGCCTCCTCGGGGGAAGAGGCGCTGGCGCAGGTGGCGCGCGCGAGCCGGATCGACGCCGCCGTGATCGATCTCACGATGCCGGGAATGGACGGGGTCGAGCTGCTCGAACGCCTGCGGCGCGACCGCCCCGCCCTGCCCTGCGTTCTCGTCTCCGGTTGGAGCGAGCGCGGCGCCGGCGAACGCGCATCCCGCATGACCGGAGTCGTCTTCGTCCGGAAGCCGTTCGAGGCGGAGGAACTGCAGAACGCGGTCGCCACGGCGGCTTCCGGATGACGCTCAGCGGCAGGACGCGAGGAGACGCCGGGCGCGCTCTTCGATCGCCTCGAACCGGCCCGACAGGAGATCCTCCGGGGGAAAGAGCGGCGCAACGAATCCGACCGCGTGCGCTCCGGCGTCGAGAAAGGCGCGTGCGTTCCGCTCGTCGACCCCGCTCGTCGGCACGATCCGGAGCTCGGGAAGCGGCCCGAGCAGGGCCCGGACGAAGTCGGCGCCCCCCGGCGGCGCTGGGAACAGTTTCTGCATCGGCGCCCCGGCGGCGCGCGCTCGATGCATCTCGGTGGCGGTCCCGCAGCCCGGAATCGGCGTGAGGCCGCAGCGCAGCGCCTCGGCGATCACCGCCTCGTCGACAACGGGCGAAACGACGAACGACGCCCCCGCGGCGGCCGCCCGGCGCACCTGATCCGGATGGAGCACCGTTCCGGCGCCGACGAGGAGTCCTTCCCTGCCGGCGAAGGCCTCGATCGCCTCGAAGGCGCCGGGGCACGAGAGCGTGAACTCCACGATCCGGAAGCCGCCGCGGACGGCCGCCTCCATCGCCGGCCGGACGGCCTCCGCCGCCCCGGTCCGCAGGATCGCCACCGCGCGCTCGCGCCCGAACGCTTCGACCACCCCGACGTCCCGCGCCGTGCCGCCGCTCATGGCGCGATTATGACCGATCCGGCCGCCGGGCCACCGCCGTTGCCCCGCTCGGCCGCCCCGCCGTATATGGTGGGCGCCGACGGCGCCCGCCGCGCGGAGGGAGGAAGGCGGCGGGCGCCCCCCGGGAGGAGGCGGGCCATGAGTCGAGTCCTGAGCGCGGCCGCCGGTCGCGTGCTGACGTTCGTCCTCGTCGTGTCGTCCTCGATCGCCGGCGTTGCGCCAGCGCAGGCCTTCGCGCCGCGCCGGGAGCCGGCGAGATTCGACCACCTCGCGATCCCCGATCCGACGGCGGGGATCGGCACCCTGGGTACGCCTCCCGAGAGACTGCCCGCAGGCGATCCGGTGCGCGCCGGTTGGGAACGGTTCCGGGCCGGCGAGGGGCGCGGTTGGAAGGCCTGGCTGGACAGGCGCTCCGGCCTTCCGCTCCTGGCGCAGGGCGCCGGGATCGAGTGGTATCCGGCCGGTCGCGGCCCCGAACCGAGCCTCGACGAGCTCGCCGCGATGGCGGAGCGGTTCATCGAGGAACACCCGGTCATCCTCGGCCGCTGGGACGGCCAGCTCCGGCTCGACCGCGAGGCCTCCGGCCGCATCGGCGAGAACGTCCGCCTGGTCACCTTCCGGCAGGTCGTCGACGGCGTCCCCGTGCGGGGCGCCCGCTACGACTTCCACGTCAGCCGCGGACGTCTCGTGGCGTTCGGCGCCAGCCGCTTCGCTCCGGTCCGCCGCTCGACCCGCCCCCTCCTCGACCGGACCGAGGCGCACGCGGCGCTGCTCGAGCGGCTGGGCGTGACGAGTGCCGGGGAGATCGAGGAGACCGGGCCCGGTCGCCTGGAACTCCTGCCGGTCGATCCGGCGCGCCGGATCGGCGAGGCTTACGAGGGTGCGGTCGGCCGCGGCTACGATCATCTGCTGGCGTGGCGCTTCGAGTTCCGGGTGCCCGGGGAAGCGCCCCTTTGGGTGGCCTATGTCGACGCCGACACCGGGGATCTCGACGCCCTCTACGACGCGGCGAAGTACGAGCAGGTGCAGGGCGGGGTGTTCCCCGTTTCGAACGACGGCGACTGCGCCAACGACGGCTGCCAGGTGGACGGCTTCCCGATGCCGTTCGCCGACACCAGCGAGGACGGGGGACCCCCGCAGACCGCCACGGACCATGGACTGTACGAGTGCGCCTCGGCCGGATCGGACATCGCCACCCACCTCGACAGCCAGTACGTCCGCATCAACGACATCTGCGGTCCGATCGAGGAGCACACCGTCTGTGACGATCCGCTCGACCTCGGCTCGACGAGCGGCCTCAACTGCAGCGTGGAACCGGGTGCGTCTGCCGGGAACACCCAAGCCGCCAAGACCGCCTTCTACCACATCAACGTGATCAAGGAGAAGGCGCGCGGGTATCTGCCGACGAACGACTGGCTGCAGCAGAAGCTCACCGTGCGCGTCAACATCAACAGCACCTGCAACGCCTACTGGGACGGTCGCGTGAACATGTACCGCGAAGGGGGCGGTTGCTCGAACACCGGGACGAACATGGGGGTCCTCGTCCACGAATGGGGCCACGGGATGGACGAGAACGACGGCGGCGGCTACGACAATCCGTCGGAGGGCTACGCCGACGTCACCAACATCCTGGAATCCCACGAGAGCTGCATCGGGCGCGGCTTCTACGAGTCCGGCACCTGTTCCGGATACGGGGACGCCTGCCTGAGCTGCACCGGGATCCGCGAGATGGACTGGGACAAGCGCGAGTCGCACACCCCAGCGACCCCCGCTGGCTTCTCCCAGAACAACTGCGGCGGCGGCGGCGATCCCTGCGGCAAGGAGCCCCACTGCGGCAGCTATATCGTGTCGGAGGCGATCTGGGACCTCGCGACCCGCGATCTTCCGGCATCCGGCATGGATCCGGCGTCCGCCTGGCTGCTCACGGAGAAGCTGTGGTACGAATCGCGCTCCGGCTCCGGAGGCGATGCCTACAACTGCTCCCTCCCGAACTCGGACGGTTGCGGAACGAATTCCTGGTTCCACAAGCTCCGCCTCGCCGATGACGACGACGGGAACCTGGACAACGGGACCCCGCACGCCGCGGCGATCTTCGCCGCCTTCGACCGCCACGGGATCGCCTGCGGGTCGGCCACCGACATTTCGAACCAGGACTACTCCTCCTGCCCCACCCTGGCCGCGCCGTCGCTGTCGGCCAAGGCGCTGACCAACGCGGTGGAGTTGAGCTGGAGCGAGGTCCCGGGGGCCACCCGGTATCGGATCTACCGCAACGACCTCGGTTGCGATCGCGGCCAGCTCGTCGTGGCGGACGTGGCGGCTCCCGCGACTTCATTTACCGACGACGGTCTGATGAACGACTTCACCGTCTACTACCGGGTCCAGGCGATGACCGACAACGGTGCGTGCCTGTCGCCGGTGTCGAACTGCGTCGAGAGCGCCCCGCAGCCGTTCGCCGGCAAGGTTCGCCTCGATCAGGAGACGTACGGCTGCAGCAACAGGATCGGCATCAAGGTGACCGACGCGAACGTCGGCGCCCCGACGGTCGACGTCACGATTCACTCCGACACGGAGGTCGATCCCGAGACGGTGACCCTCACCGAGACGGCCCCTGGGAGCGGCAAGTTCGTCGGGGAGATCTACACGACCTCCGGAGCGCCCGTCCACGGCGACGGGCTCCTCTCCACGACGCACGGCGACCTGATCCTGGTGGAGTACATCGATGCCGACGACGGGGCCGGTGGCCAGAACCTGGTGCGCCAGGACACCGCCACCTCCGACTGCGTCTTCCCCCTCATCTCCGGCGTCGGCGAGCAGAACGTGACCGGTTCCTCCGCGGACATCGTGTGGGACACGGACGAAATCTCGGACAGCGTGGTGGTCTGGGGACCCGCGATCCCGCCCGACCGGACCGAAACGGGCCCCGACCGGGTCACGCAGCACACGGTCTCTCTTTCGGGGCTCTCCGAGTGCACCGTCTACTACTACGAAGTCCACTCCACCGATCCCGCGGGAAACACCGCGATCGACGACAACCACGGGGCCTATTACCACTTCGAGACGCTCGGGGATTTCGGCGACGGCCTCCAGCCCTGCCACGAAGGGAGGGTGACCGTGGAAGCCCCCGTCTACTCCTGCTCCGACACGGTCACCTTCCGGGTGGTCGACATGGACCTCAACACCGACCCGAACGTCGCGGAGACTGCCGTGCTGGAGGTGACGAGCACGACCGAGACCGATCCGGAGCTGGTCACGGTCACCGAGACGGGCCCCGACACCTCGAAGTTCACCGGTTCGATCGCCACCGCTGAGGGGCCGCCCGCTCCCGACGGTGTGCTCCAGACCCAGGACGGCGACCTGCTGACGGTGACCTATCTCGACGCCGACGACGGCACCGGGTCGCCGGCGATCTCGTACGACACGGCCGACCTCGATTGCGGCGGCCCGGAGATCTCCTCGATCCACGTCGATACGCTCACGGACGCCCGCGGCACCGTCCGCTGGACGACCGACGAGCCGGCCGATTCCGTGGTCGAGTGGGGCCTGACGCCCGACCTCGGCAACACGGCCAGCGACGGGGCGCTGGTGACCGGCCACGCCATCACTCTCAATCAGTTCGACATCTGCGGGCTCGTGTACGTCCGGGTCCGGAGCACGGACGAGTACGGGAACACCACGGTGGCGGACGACCACGGCCAGCCGTTCACCTTCCTCACCTACGACATCCCCGGACTGTACTACCGCGAGAGGTTCGAGTCCGGAGCGCCGGGATGGACGCTCGGCGGGGAGTGGGAGGTCGGTCCTCCCCAGGGCCTCGGCTCGGGGTTCGGCCATCCCGATCCGACGGCCGCCTACAACAACACGGGCGTCTTGGGGCACGATCTGACGGGACTCGGTGCGCATCCGGGTGACTACGAGCCGAACACCGCCGAGGTCGCCCGCATGCCCGCGCAGGACGCCACCTCGTGGCGGAACACGAAGCTGATCCTCTACAAGCACCTGAACGTGGAGCGCAACGACGACGCATCGATCTGGCTGTGGACCACCAACGGCGTGCCCATTTACCGCAGCAGCGGCAGTACGATCACCGACTCGAGCTACTCCAAGATGGAGTTCGACATCTCGGGGCGCGCCGACGGGCAGCCCTCCCTCTTCCTGGAGTTCCGGCAGCAGGCCGACGGCTCGGACCAGCGCTCCGGCTGGAACATCGACGACGTGATCCTCAAGGACGGGTCCTTGCCCGACTACGCACCCTGCGGTGGCTGCCGGCAGCCCCCGTCCTTCGCCGGGGCGACCTCGATTCAGGACAACGACGCCTGCGGGGCGACCGGAATCACGGTCTCCTGGGACGAGGCCGTTTCCTGGGGCTCCGGTGGCGGCGGAACCTACGCCGTCTACCGCTCCACGCAGCCGCTGTTCACCCCCGGCCCCTCGAATCTCATCGCATCGGGGGTGACCGGCCTCTCCTACAACGACACGACGGCTCCCAGCGACGGTACGATCGTGTTCTACGTCGTCCGGGCCGAGAACGACGAGACGTGCGGGTCGGGACCCAACAACGGCGGCTTGATGGACGACAACCTCGTCTACGCATCCTCCGCCGACATGACGCAGCAGCCGACTCCCGCGGGGATCGACACGCTCCGCGTCGACATCGTCTCGCACGCCCACGTGCGGTTGACCTGGGAAGCCGCCTCCGGCGCGACGGAGTACGCCGTCTACCGGTCCGCCAGCCCGCTTCCCGGGGACTTCCAGTCGCTGGGGCGCACCGGCGAGCTTTTCTACGACGACGTCGGCGCCGGCGCGACCCAGCACACCTGGTTCTACCTCGTCCGCGGCGTCAACGCCTGCGGGAACGAAGGACCCTGAACGCTCCGGCGGCCGGTCCGGGCCCCGGGCCGGCCGCCGGCGGCAGCGCTGCCCGGGAGCACGCGCCGCCGGCCGTCACGACTCCAGGACGACTTCGTCGGGTCGGTTCGGCACGACGCACAGGAACTCGAAGGGTGCCTCGACGACTTCGTAGTGGTGGACGGCGCCGGAGGGTATGAAGAGCACGCTCCCCGGCCCCACCTCGTGGACGCGGTCGCCGATCGACACGCGGGCCCTGCCGCGCAGGACGTACTGGCCGTGCTCGACCGCGTTCGCGTGCCGCGGCATGCCGCCGCCCTCTCCCATCACGAAGCGGCGCACGACGAAGCCGGTCGAGCCGTCCGCCGGACCGAGAAGGACCTGCATCTCGGTCGCCCTCCCCGCCGGCACCGGCCGCGCGGCCACCTCGTCCACCCGCTTGACGACTCCGCTGTCCTCTCCCATGGGGAGAGTCTAGCCCGACGGGGCCGACCCTGCCGCGGCGCGTCGGCCTTCCGCGGGACCTTGCCGCCGCGACCGGAGCCGCCCCGGACGTCGCGCCGGGGGGCGCCGCCCGCGGGACCAGGCCGGGGTCGCAACGCCTCACCGGGCCGGCCGGCGAGCCCCGGCATCGGGGTGCACCTTCCGGATCCCGCTTCTTCCCGGCGCTGCCCCGCGCGTTCCGCGGGCGGCGGCTATCCTGTGACCTTCAGGAGGGAGCCGATGGAGAGCGATCTGAAGGGGCGCGTCGTTCTGATCACCGGAGCATCGGGCGGCATCGGCCGCGCCCTCGCGCGCGCCTTCGGCGCCGAGGGGGCCCGGCTGGCCCTCGTGGCGGGGCGGCGCCGGGAGGAGCTCGCGCGTTTCACCGCGGAGCAACCCTGGGCGGAGCGGGCGCTGGTGCTCGCGGCGGACCTCGAGCGCCCCGAGCCGATCGCGACGGCCTTCGCCGAGGCGGAGAAGCGGCTCGGGCCGGTGGAGATCGCCATCGCCAACGCGGGCGTCTGGCCGCGCGAGGACCGGTTGCTCCACGAGGCGGCCGAGGAACGGATCCTCAGGACCGTGACGGTGAACCTCCTCGGCGCGATCTGGACGGCGCGGGCCTTCATGGCCGCACTCGACCGGCAGCGGGACCGGGTCGAGCGGCCGGCGCTGCTCCTCATCGGCTCGACCGCCGGGAGGTTCGGCGAGGCCGGCCACGCCGACTACGCGGCGGCGAAAGCGGGACTGCGCGGGCTGGCGGCCTCGCTCAAGAACGAGCTGGTGCGGATCGTCCCGGGCGCCCGCGTCAACGTGATCGAGCCGGGCTGGACGGTCACCGAGTTGGCGCGGCCCGAACTCGAGACCCCGGGCCGGGTGGCGCGTGCGCTCGCGACGGTCCCGCTGCGGCGCCTCGGGCGAGCCGACGAGATCGCCCGCGCGGCGGTCTTCCTCGCCTCCCCCCGACTCTCGCCTCATGTCACCGGAGAGGTTCTCACCGTCGCCGGCGGGATGGAAGGCCGGCTCCTGTGGGACCCGTCGACCATCGACGAGCAACGGGTGCGGGAGGAGGCCGGCGGATCCCCCTGACCGCCCGATGCCGGGCCGAGGGGGGCGCGCGGCCGGCCGCCGTCAGTGCACGTCGTGCATCCCTCGTCGCAGCACGGGCGCCAGGAGGACCATCAGCAGCCCCACGGCGATCGCCACCAGCGCGATCCCGCCGAACACCCGCCCGTAGACCATCACGGTCTGCGCGGGCTCGAGGCCGCCGTTCGACCCCGGTGCCCCCTCCTCGATCCCGGTCAGCGTCGCGATCAGGCCGGCCGCGTACTGCGCGAACGACACCGAGAGGAACCACGTACCCATCATGAGTCCGACGACGCCCGGCACCGACAGCTTGGTGATCATCGACAGGCCCACGGGCGACAGGCACAGCTCCCCGGTGGTGTGCAGGAAGTAGCCGAGGACGAGCCACCCGAGCGCCACCATGCCGTCGTCCCGTGCCGACCACGCCCCGTAGTACAGGGCAGCGAACCCGAGCCCGAGCTGCAGCATGCCGAGGGCGAACTTCATCGGCGTGCTCGGCTCGCGCCCGCGCCGGCCCAAGCGGACCCACAAGGAGGCGAACACCGGCCCGAACAGGAGGATGAAGGCGGGATTCACCGACTGGAACACCGTCGCCGGGATCTCGTAGCCGAGCAGCCGCCGATCGACGTTCCTGAGGGTGAACAGATTGATCGAGCTTCCCGCCTGCTCGAAGAACGCCCAGAAGAAGACATTGAATCCGGTGAGGACCAGGGCGACGGTCATCTTGTGCCGCGCCACCCGGTCGCACCGCAGCACCATGAACAGCACGAGACCGGCAAGGACGACGGCCGCCGTTCCGCCGAGCAGGTAGCCGACGGCGCGACCCGCCTGCACCAGAGCCCACGCCACGAGCGCCAGCAGCACCGCCCCCGCGTAGATCGCGCGCTCCCGGTCCAGCCCCGGGATCACCGGCGCCCTCAGGGCCCCGGGGTCCGGCGGCTCGGCGCGGCCTTCGAGCATCCCCTGTCCGGCGAGGAAGAACGCGAGGCCGCAAACCATCCCGATTCCGGCGAGCGTGAATCCGTAGTGCCACCCGTAGGTTTCACCGACGATCCCGCAGACGAGCGGCGCCAGCCAGGCCCCCAGATTCACACCCATGTAGAAGATGGTGAAGCCGCCGTCCCGGCGCGGGTCGTTCTTCTCGTACAGCTTTCCGACGATCGTCGACATGTTCGGCTTGAAGAAGCCGTTGCCGGCGATCAGCAGGCCGAGGGCCAGGTAGACCACCTGGACGCTCTCGACCGCCATGGCGAAATGGCCGGCCGCCATCAGCAGCGCGCCGAGCGTCACCGCCTTCCGGTACCCGAGCCAGCGATCGGCGACGAGGCCGCCCAGCACGGGGCTCGCGTAGACCAGCGCGGTGTAGCTCCCGTAGACGAGGTAGGCCCGCTCGTCGGAGAAGAGAAAAACCTTGGTCAGATAGAACACGAGCAGGGCGCGCATGCCGTAGTAGCTGAAGCGCTCCCACATCTCGACCAGGAACAACATGTACAGGGCGCGCGGCTGCCGCAGCGGCCGCTCGCCCGCACTCGAGAGTCCGCGTTCCGCCATCCCGTCCTCCCGCCGGCGTCTGGCGCCGCGAAGCCGGCATCATACAGCGGTCAGCGGTTCCCCGACGCCGCGCGCCGCCGCTCCTCGGGCGACAGGAGTGAAACGACCGGCCTCCTCTTGCCCGACGGGGCCGGCGGGATCTCGCGGCAGACCTTCAGATCGACCTTCATCTCGGGGCCCATCCGCTCCGCGATGATGCGGAGCACCCGGTCCCGGCACGGCGCGTCCCACCCGTGGCCCGGCACGACCCGGATCGTGAGGTGATCGAGCCGGTCCTGGACGACCTGGAACCGCCGGATCGACCGGTCGAACGGCCGCAGCAGGATGGGGAAGAACGAGCCCCCGAACGCCCGCCCCGCCGGGGTGTAGACCACGTCGAACACCCGCCCCTCCACCCGCGCCAGGCGCGACAGCGACCGACCGCAGGGACATGCGCTGTCCTCGATCACCGCCGCGTCCTCGATCCGGTAGCGGATGAGAGGCATCGACCGATTGTCGAGGTCGGTCAGGAGGAGCTCGGGGGGCGCCTCCGGATGCTCCGCGCGGCCGTTCTCGGCCCACAGGCGCATGTCCATCAGGTGCAGGCCCGGGCCGGTGGGGCAATCGGAGGCGATCATGCCGAACTCGCGCGACGCGTACCGGTTGCGAACCGGCGCCCCGAACGCGTCTTCCAGTTCGCTCCTCGTCGGCTCGTCCAGCGATTCCGCCGAGCTGTAGACGAGGCGGACGCCCAGCCTACGGCAAGCGCGTCGCCCGAGCCGCCGTGCGATGTCGGCGAGGATCGAGGGGTACGACGAGATCACCTCCGGCCGGAAGCGCTGCAGCTCCGCGAGATAGCGGCTCAGCTCCGCCTCCCCCACCCCGTAGACGGAGAAGAAGCGCCGGCACGACAGGCGGTCGAGCAGGCGAGCGCGGAGGGAAGGTCGCGTTTCCAGGCGGGATCCCCACAACACCGCCACGCGGGTCCCCGGTCCGACGCCGTCCCAGCTCTCGGTGAGGCGGCCGGCGGCGCGGCGGCGGTCGTGGGTGTCCATGTCGATTCTGAGCCACACGTTGTGCCCGGTGGACCCGCCGGTCGACTTGACCGTCGCCCGTGCACCCCCGGCCCCGCGGGACAGCAGCGCCGGACCCTCACGGTCGATGACGTCCTTGGTGAGGGGCGGAAGCGCGGCCAGCCCCTCCGGCGTTCCGACCTCCGCCGGCGTCGCTCCCAGGCCGTCGATCACTCGCCGCCAGTAGGGCACGTTCCGGTAGGCGTGCTCGACGAGCGCCGCCAGGCGCCGCCGGCGGTATTCGTCGATCCGGTCGCGCGGCCATCGCTCCATCGCGGAGAAGAGGCGCTCGTAGTGCGGCCACCGGCGGCGGGTGCCGAGGGCGACGGCTCGGTCGAGCGCGCGCGCCGCGAGGCGGACCAACGTCCTAGTCCTGCGCGCCGGCGGGCCGCATGCCCGCCGCCCCGCGCGCCGGGAAGAACCGCCGGTAGAGCCAGATCGCCTTGATCGGGATCTCCATGTAGCGGTTGCCGCGGTAGCGTTCGAGCTTCAGGGCGAACGAAAGGACCCACGGTTTGACGTAGCGGACGTCACGGAAGTACGACGTGGCCGACACCCGGCCGATCTGGTCGGCCCGTCCGCCGCGGACGTTCTTGGGCTGCCGTCCGCGCGAGGAGACCGTCGCCGCCAGATAGCCGCACTCGGCGAGCAAGTCGAGCGCTTCGCGGCAGGTGCCGCCGTTCGGCCAGGACATGAAGCGCGGCCGCCTTCCCGTCACCTGCTCGATCGCGGCCGCGGACCCCGCCAGCTCGTCGCGCAGCCTCTGCCGGAACTCCTCGTCGCTCTCGATCTCCACCGGATCGCCGTGTCCCGCCCGGTACTCCATCACGGCCCGCTCCAGCCGCGCCTTCCAGTCGGGACGCTCGAAGAAGGCGCGCCCGCCCTCGGCGGCGACCAGCCCGGTCAACTCGCGCTCGAGCCCGGGATCGGGGCGGGCGGCCCGGTGCGACAGGGCCAGCCGGTTCTCGTAGACCGGCGCGCCCCAGGGGATGTCGGTTTCGTCGATTTCGTGGAACCAGTACGGTTTCCGTTCCGGGTGGCGGTTCCACCACATCCATCGCAGGTGCCGGAGGCCGATGCCCGGCCGATGGAATGCGATCACCCGGCCCGACACCGGCAGCCACGTGTGCGTCTTCCCGTGCGATTCGATCCTGAGCACGCCCGACGCCGCGAGCTCCCGCAGCTCGGCCCGATTGAGGTAGCCGTACGGGGCGAGTTCCTCTTCGCGCAGCCGCCCCGCCCACACATCCTCCAGCGTGGGACGCGGCGTCTCCTCGCGCTGGATGAAATCGGTGGGCATGAAGACCGTTCCGGTGAAGCCGTACTTCCGGAGCAGCGGCGCTGCGTAGATCCAGTTGTCGGCGTAGCCGTCGTCGAAGGTGAGCGCGATCGGCTTGTCGGGCAGCGGCGAGCCGTCGCGCACGTGCGCGTGGAGCTGGTCCAGGGTGATCGAGCGGTAGCCTCGCCAGCGCAGGTAGCGGAGGATGGCTTCGAAGTGAGCCGGGGGGCACCAGATGCTGAACGCGGGTGGGCGGTCCGGGCGGTAGCCGACGACCGAGTGAAACATGATCGCCGGGACCTTGAGCGGGCGGTAGTCGAGCAGGAGCGGCTGAGCCAGCAGAGCACCGGCGACCAGCGCCGCGCCGGCCGTCCACCCGCCTCCGGCCGCCAACCCGAGGGCCCCGGCGCCGGCCAGCCCGGCGCCCGCCCAGCCCACACCGTGCCTCACCGTTACGAGGTCCATCGCCGGCCACGACCCGAATGACGGGCGCGATCAGCACCCGCCGGCGGTGGCGGCCCGGCCGGAAGCGCCGGCCGCGCCGCCCAAAGGCCAGCGATCATAGCGTCCTTCCGCGATCCGGGTGGTGTCGCGCTCGATGAGCAGATGGTCTTCCGACGGGCCCCGCAGGCCCTCGGCCACCCGTCGCCGATGCATGGCGTCGCCGTGGAAGGCGCGGATCTCGCGGCCGAACGGGAGGCGGCCGCAGTCGAGAAAACGCACCGCACCCTCGAGGTCGCGTGCCGTGCGCACCTCGCCCCGGTTGTGACGGCTGGGCGAGAACGGGATGTCGAGAACGCCGGCGCGGAAGGCCTCCACCACCCCCCGGTCGAGACGCCCCGCGCCCAGCTCCGCCACCGCCTCGAGGATGGCCACCGTCTCGGCCCGGATCAGCGCCGCCTCTTCGGCCACCCGCCTCTCGTCGACGGTGCTGCGCTCGGCGGCCGCCAGACCGCGCCGCACGAGCTCGATGGCGCGCACGTTGTCCTCGACGCGGGGGATGTCGCGCGCCTCTGCAGGGGACTTGACGAGGATCCGCGTGGCCCCCGACAAGCCCGCCGTCACGGCCGACTCGAAGATCAGCTCCTCCGCCCTCGCCGGATCGTCGGGGAACGCGGCCATGTACTGGTGGAAGACCGCTCCGACGCGGACGCCCGCGTGCCCCGCCGCCGCCAACGCCTCCTCCGCCAAGTCGCGCAGGACCCGGACGGCCGCCACGTCCTGAATCCGGTGGCCTTGCTCGGCGTAGCCGAGGCTCACCGACCGCACGCCTTGCTGCGCCGCGAAGAGCGCCTCCAAAACGCCGGTGGCGATCGCGAGGCACGGGGGGACGAGCGTCGCCGTGAGGGTACCGAAGAACTCGCGATCCAGGACGAGGCCGAACCTCTCGGCGTACAGGCCGGTGAGCCGGTCGACGTACCGCCAGCGCCGGATCGCCTCGGGAAGCGGGTAGTCCCGGTAGTACGGCAGGTTGTAGCAGATCGCGCCGCCTTCGTAGGCGGCGACCCCTCCGGCGTATCCGATCTCGGCCAGAAGACGCGGGTCGCGCGTGCTGTGGCGGATCTGCAGCGGCACGTCGAGACTGCGCGCGATCCGGCGGACGGCGGCCGCGCCGTGGTTGACCAGCGGGAACCCGTTCAGGCGCGGGCGGAGATCCCTGGCGCTCTCCGCGACGGCCCGCGCCGCCCCGGCGTAGTCGTTGTTGCGCGTGAGCGAGTCGATCTGGAACGAGAGGACATCAGCGCCCGCGCGCCGGTAGGCGAGGAAGTGCGCCAGCTGCTCCTCCACCAGCGGAACACCCGAGCGCGGCTGAACGAGCGGGCGGCTGGCCCGCCGCTGGAGCTCGGCGAGCCGAGGCCGGGCGGCGAGCTCCCGCGCGTTGGCCTCGAGGTCGCGGGCGTCGGCCCCCGTGGGCCAGCCACGCAGGACCTCCTCCCGTTCCCTTTCCCAGGCGGCGGTGTCGAGCCGTTCGTCGGAGAAGGTGTCCGGGTTCCACGACAAGGCCGCGGGGCCCGCCCGGTCCGGGCGGATGCGCCGAGGCCCGAGATCGGCCTCGATGGCCCGCCGCACCTCGGCCACGGGCGTGAAGCGCATGAAGACACGGTCGAACCCCATGGCGAGGAACGGGCTCGGGTCGGGCTCACCGAGCGCGGGGTTCCCCCCGAGATACCAAACGGGGCGCCGGGCACCCGCCTCCGTCCGGCGGGGCACGGTGAAACCGGCGAGGTAGTGGTCCGCGTGTCCGTCCATGCAGGAGACGAGCACCGCGTCCGCCCCCCGCGCAGCGCCTACGAAGGCGCCGATGCGGTTCTGGATGCCCAGGTCGCGCACCCGGTAGCCGCACGCCCGCAGGGCGTCGCGCAAGACGATCAGGCCCACGGAGTGCGAATCGCCTCCGAGACCCCCGATGACCACGACCGGAACGTTCCAGGGCATGAGGTCCCCCCGTCCTGAATCTTCCCGCCCCCAACGGGGCGGTGCGCCCCAGCCCCGGCCGCCGCGGGCGGCGCTTTTCCCAGAGTACGATCACGAGGGCCGATTTGCATCGAAAATCAACAAGAGCGGCCCGCGGCGGCCGTCGGGCGCGGACCGCGAGCGATGTCCCCGAGGTGCGTTCTCGCACGGAACCCGCCGAAAGTTCGCTGCATCCCCGAAGGTGCGCTCTCCCACGCAAGTCCATGAAAGATCGGAGGTTCCGGCCTCGATCGGCCCGACGCCCGCGAGATCGAGCCCGCATGCCTCCTCCCCGCCGAGTCGAGCGGCAGTTCGCACGATCGAGGAGGCACCTTCCTCGATTCGAGCGGCTCGGATGCACCGCGCACCGTCCCGGGCCCCCACCGCCGGAGCAGCGCGCGCCCCGGTGCCGGGCCGCGGGCGCGCGTTCCGATCCCGCCCGGTTCGTCCCGGCGATGTCGAGGCCGCCCGGATCCCCGCGTGGCGGGCCGGGGGCCGGAAGGGGCCGCACCGGCCGGCTCAGTCGGGATCGCTCGCGATCTCCCGGCGGGTCTCCTCCGACAGGACCGCCTGCGCGCTGTAGTGGGGATGGTCCACCACGATCCGGACGACGGTGCCTTCCTGGCGCAGCCGCTCCCTCCGGGCGGGGTCGAGGCGCCACTTGACGTACTGCACCGAGGAGATGCGATCGGTGCCGATCTGCATCCGGTCGAACTCCGCGGGTAGCGGTGCGGTGTCGCCGATGACCAGGAACACGTGCCGCTCAATGCCGAGCAGCGCCCGCAGGTGCTCCTGCCGCTCCTCCGGGGTCTCGTACTCGAACATCAGGGTCGCGGAGAGCTCTCCTTCCCCCGGAATCAGCGGGTTGTAGGCCTCGAGCTCGTCGCGCACCGCCCGCTCGTCGTTCCACGTCCCCTCGGCGCGGAGCATCTCGAGCACCTGATAGCGCATCGTCTCGCGGTTCTCGAAATGCACCGAGAGGTGATCGCCGACCAGGACCCGGCGCTTCCGCTTCAGCGCCAGGATCCGCCTCCGGAACGCCGGCCGTTGCGCTTCGTAGGTCTCGCGCGAGGGGATCTCCTCGCGCCGGAGCGGCTCCATCAGGAACCTCCCTTCTCCGGCGGCCCGTCCGGCGCCGGAATCGGCTGCGGAAAGCCGTCCTCGCGATAGGCGCGAGCGAGGACCTCGACCGGGTGCAGAACCTGCCGGCCGCAGGCTTGCTCGAACTGGAGGGCGGCCAGCGGGCAGTCGCTCACCCACACTTCGGCGCCGGCGGAACGCATCCGGGTGAACGCCTTCTCCCCGACCTCCAGCGAGGCGCTGAAGTTCCGCTTTTTCATCGACCACGTGCCGTCGTGGCCGCAACACTCGGCGACGAGCCGCGGCGTGACACCGGGGATGCGGCGCAACAGGTCGCGACCCTTGAAACCGATGTTCTGGGCGCGGAGATGGCACGGGGCGTGGTAGGCGACCGCGCCCCCCGGCGTCGAGCGGAAGTCCTCGCGGAGCATTCCATCGCGCCGCAGCCGGTCGAGGAAGAGGGAGATGTCGACCACCGACTCCGCGACCCTCCGGGCGGCCTCGGCCATCCCGCCGCCGTCGCCTTCGAGGAGCCTGGGGACCTCCTCGCGCAGCGTCAGCGAGCAGGTGGGGTTGATGACCGCGATCGGCAGCCCCGCCTCGGCGGCCGGGGCCAGCACCCGGACGTTGGCGGCCGCCTTCCGCCTCGCGAGTTCGAGATGGCCCGCCTCGAGAGCCGGCATTCCGCAGCAGACCGTCCGCGCCAGCCGCACGCGGCACCCGTTGTGTTCGAGCACGAACAGGGCCGCCTCGCCGAGCCCGGGGCGGTTGAACTCCGCGTAGCAGGTCGGGAACAAGACCACCTCGGGCCCGGAGCAGGTGGTCGGTTCCCGGCGGCCGCGAAGTCGGGCGCGCAGAGGCCGGCGGGAGAACTCCGGGAGCTTCTTCCGGTGATCGACGCCGACCGCCCATTCGAGAACGCGCCGGAAGGCCGGCGAGCGATGAATGGCGTTGACCAGCGGGGCCGCCGGGCCGATCAGCCTCGCCAGCCGGTCCGGGTCGGCGAGCAACCGGTCGCGCCAGGGGACGCGCCGGCGGACCGCCTTCGTCCGCTGCACGAGCTGCGGGAAATCGAGACGGAACGGATGTCCCTCCGCCTCGGTGTAGGGGCACTGCGTGTAACAGAGCTTGCACTGGAAGCAGTCGTCGACGATCCGCTCCAGGTCCGCCTCGGTCAGATCGCGAACGTCACCGGCGCGGTCCACCGCCGAGAAGAGGGCGGGAAACGCCCCGCAGAACTTGAAGCACATCCGGCAGCTGTGGCACAGCTCGAACGTGCGGCGCGTCTCCGCCGCGAGCGCGTCGCGGTCCCAGTAGAGCGGATCGGCCGGGCGGTCGGTCGAAAAGGGCCCGGCGGCGAATCGGATGTCTGGGCGTTCGTCGGGCAATGGAGTCTCGGAGCTCCCGCCGCTCCCGCCTGCCGGCGAGGGCGGGGGCGGCCCGGGCGGCGCGGCCGCCCGGGCCTTCCGCCGATCACAGGTTGTCGAGTGCCTTCTGGAACTTGCCCGCGTGCGACCGCTCGGCCTTGGCGAGCGTTTCGAACCAGTCGGCGATCTCCTCGAAACCCTCCTCGCGGGCCGTCTTGGCCATGCCCGGGTACATATCGGTGTACTCGTGCGTCTCGCCCGCCACCGCCGTCGCGAGCATCTCCCGCACGTCCGTGAACGGCATGCCCGTGGCCGGATCTCCGACCTCCTTCAGGTAGTCGAGATGCCCGTGGGCGTGGCCCGTCTCCCCTTCCGCCGTGTCGCGGAACAGGCCGGCCACCTCCGGGTACCCTTCGATGTCCGCCTGCTTCGCGAAGTACAGGTAGCGCCGGTTCGCCTGCGACTCGCCCGCGAACGCGGCCTTGAGATTCTCGTGCGTCTTCGTTCCCTTGAGTGACGGCATCGTCTTTCTCTCCTCGCGGGACTCGGTCGTCCCGGAAGCTCCGCGCCCTCCGGCGTGTGGCCGCACGGGCGCGTTCCACGGTCAGTTCGGCTGCGGTCGTCCCTGCCGCGCCTCGCACGCGCGGCAGACCACGTCGTATTCGATCCTCACGCCGGTGATCCGCATCCCGGCCACCGACTCCCGGGGAACCGCGGCGCGAACCGCCTCGGGTCGGTCGACGTCGAAGACGGCTCCGCAGAGACGGCACACGGCATGGTCGTGCTCTCCCGGGACACCGTCCACCCTGAGGCGGTTGCCGCCGCCGGAGACCCTCCGGACGAGACCCGTCCTGAGAAAGCTCTCCAGCGTCTTGTAGACCGTCGAGAGCGACAAAGCCGGCCGGCGCTCGCGGATCGCCTGGTGGATCTCTTCCGCCGTGGGATGACGGCGGTCCTCTTCGAGGACGGCGAGGATCGCCAGGCGGGGCGCGGTGACCTTCAGCCCCGCCTCCCGCAAGCGGCGCCGGCGGGCGTCCTCTCCCGTTCCGACCATTCGCCTCTCCCGTCCTCGTAATTTTTCCGAATTCTAGCCCGATCGCGGCGCGACCGCCACGCCGGCCGCCCCGGCTCCTGCCGGGCCGCGGCAGGCCAGGCGAGGGCGCCGGGCGGCGTGGGAACCGTTTCCGGACTTCCCGGGACCTCCAGGCGATGCGCCGCCCTCCCCGCGGCGTGCGAGGCGCTTCCCCGAGGCGCGAGTCTCCTGCCATTCGCTGATGAATCGAGGGTTACCGCCTCGAACCGCTCGCGCTACCGGAACTCGCCCGAGAAGTGTCGGGGCGCCACCGGTGTTGGCCGGCGGCGCGCACCGTCGAGGGCGCACCACCTCAGCGGTTCGCACCGTCGGCCGGACACCTCCCGGCGATCCGCCCGATCGGCTGCACACCTCCCGGTCTTTCGCTCGATCGACCGCACAACGCCCCGCATCGCGCTCGATCGTCTGCGAACCTCCCGAGGGCCCGCGCCACCGGGAGAGCACGGACGAGCGGTTCGCGCCTTCGGCCGGACACCGCTCGACGCTCCGATCCGCCGGGAGAGCACCTCCCGGCGGTTCGCACCGTCGGCGAGGTCCCTTCCGAGCCGGGGCCGGAGAGGTGCGCTTCGAGCCCAACTCGTTGTCCCTTCGAGAGTTGGAGGGCAACCCGCCGCGGCCGCCCTCCCCGGCTTGACGCGATCGTCCTGCGATGCCAAACGAACGGCGCGAACGCCGGGAACTTTCCTGCGGCTCGCGCCGTTCGTCGTCCCCGGGGCGTTCGGGCCCCAGCGGTCCCGGCAGCCTCATAATTCCCGGGCTCGTGGCCCCAGGATGCGGGCCGCACGATCGAGGAGAGGACAACCGCCATGACCCCAGCCCCCCGTGCACGAACGCTCACCATCGCCGGTCTCGCTTTCGGAGCGGGCGCGCTCTTGGCCGCGGTCGCCGTGGTCCTGGCCGTCAACGGGAACGCCACCGCCGCCGCGGCGCCTCCCCTGCCACCGCCGGCACCGGCGGCTCCGGTCGCGCTGACCGACCAGGAGGTGTCCAGTGTGGCGGCGGCGATCGAGAAGGCCTTCGCCGCCGTCGCGGAACGGGTGAATCCCTCCGTCGTGCAGATCCGGACCGAGCAGATCGTCGAGACGAATGTCCGGTTCTGGAACCCCTTCGAGGGGACACCCTTCGAGGACTTCTTTCGGCCGTTCCACCCGCCACAGGACGAGGACCGCTCCCCGCGATACAGGAAACGGGAGTTCCGGCGGCGTGGGCTGGGCTCGGGAGTCATCCTCAGGGCCGACGGCTACATCGTGACGAACGAGCACGTCGTCCGCGATGCCGACAAGCTGGAGGTTCAGCTCTACGACGGGCGCCGGTTCGACGCCGAGGTGGTGGGCAAGGACTCTCGGAGCGACCTCGCGCTTCTCCACATCGAGGCCGAGGACCTTCCGGCCATCGCCCTCGGCGACTCCGACGAACTGCAAGCGGGCCAGTGGGTCCTCGCTTTCGGCTCGCCGCTTTCGGAAGAGCTGATGAACACGGTGACCGCCGGCATCATCAGTGCCGTCGGGCGCTTCCAGAGCACGGGGGAAGCCGTCCAGGAGTACGTCCAGACCGACGCGGCGATCAATCCCGGCAACTCCGGCGGCCCGCTGGTCGATCTCCAGGGCCGCCTCGTCGGGATCAACACCATGATCTACACGCGCACGGGCGGCTATCAGGGAATCGGCTTCGCGATCCCGGTCAACACCGTCCGCCGCGTGGCGGCGGAACTGCTCGAGCACGGCAGCGTGCGCCGGGCGCTCCTCGGCGTGCAGTACACGGCGGCCAGCCCGGCGCTGATCGAGGCGCTCGGTCTGCCCCGCGGCGCCGCGCAGGTGGCGGCGGTGACGGAAGGCTCGCCGGCGGACGAGGCCGGCATCGAGGCGGGCGACGTGATCACGGCTGTCGACGGGAAGGAGCTGGAGAACGCTCTCGAGCTATCGACGATCATCGGCGGCCACAAGCCGGGGGACAAGGTTCGGATCACGGTGAACCGGAGCGGAGACGTCAAGGAGTTCACGGTGACGCTCGGCGCCGCTCCCGAGGAGGAGACCGGGGCGGAGGCCGCCGAGGGCGGCGGGCGCCGGCCCGGCCAGGACCTCGAGCGCGACCTCGGCTTCCGCTACCGCGACATCACCCCGGAGATCGCCCGCCGCTACCGGGTGGAAGAGGGTCTCCGCGGCGTGCTCATCACCGACGTCGATCCTGACAGCGAGGCCGCCCGGGAGGCGGGGCTCCGCGCCGGCATGGTGATCGTCGAAGCCGCGGGGCGGAAGGTGGAGAACTCGCGCGATCTCGAGCGGATCTACCGCGACCTCGAACCGGGCGAGACCTTCCTGATCAAGGTGGTCACCGCGGACGGATCGAGCACGATGGTCACCGCGCTCACCAAGCCCGGGAAGGACTGAGCGAACCGATCGCGCCGCCGCGGGGCCGGAGCCGAAAGATCGCGGGGTACCGCTCCGGCCCCGGCGGCGGCACCTCCCCGCGCCCGGTGCGATCGCGCGCCACGGGGAAGGCCCTTCGGTTGACAGGGGCGGGCCCGGGCCGGATAGTCCCCGCGGGCGCTCGCTCCAATCGAGGAGGGACCGGGATCGTGAGCAGCCGATCGCCTGCGGCGCCGGGATCCGCGCAGGATCGAGGTGCCCGCCGCCGCGACCGCCGGCCGTTCTGGAAGGAGGTCGTTCGCGGCGAGGTTCCGCTGGAAAGCTATCACGTCCCCGACGAGCTGCCGCCCCTGGAGCGCTTCGAGAACGCGGCGAAGCTGGTCCGGCACTTCAAGACCGCCCACTACCCGACCCGGAGGCTGTGGCTCACCTTCCTGATGCGCGCGCTCGACCTCTCGCCGGGCGCCCGCGTGCTGGAGGTCGGGCCGGGGTGCGGCTTCCTCGCCTACGAGATGTGCCGGCGCGGATACGACTACACCGGCTACGACATGGTCCCGCAGAACGAGGAGATGTGGCGGGTAACGAGCCGGTTCTACGGGCTCGACGGCAAGGTGGTGGTGGCCGATATCTGCGAGGCGGAGGGGCCGCCGTTCTTCGACGCCATCTTCTCTCTCTCCACCTTCGAGCACATCCACGATCAGCCTCGGGCGATCCGCCGCTGTTACGAGCTCCTGCGTCCCGGGGGCCGCTTCGTCGTCTTCGACGGCAACATCCTCGATCCGCGGATGTGGTGGCGGCAGGTCGTGATGCGGCCGATCCGGTCGGGGGGACGTCAGGGGGGGCTGAAGTGGGTGTTCGGCAAGGGCACCGTCTACGAGGACTACGGGCTCGGCTGGCGCGGCAAGGAGGAGGACGTCAAGTCGATCTTCTGGTGGCGGCGCCAGCTCCGAGCCGCCGGCTTCGACGTCGTCACCGTTCTGACCAGCGGCTACTTCCGCCCCGCGCTGCGCGCTCTCGGGCTGTGGCCGTTCGCGGGGACCGTCCTCGCGGTCGCCGAGAAGCCGCGCTGACCGGGGTGCTCACCGCACCGCGAGGCGCACCGGCTGCCGGCGGGGACCCCACGAGCCCGGCCCGTCCTCGAAGACGCCCGGAACGCGGCGCCCGCAGCGGGCGCAGGCCCCGTTCCGGATCCCCCAGCGGCCGAGGCGGTACCAATCCCTTTCGACGAGCAGGGCCCCGCAACCGGGGCACCACGTGCTTCCTCCCTCCGGGTCGTGGACGTTTCCCGTGTAGACGTACTCGAGCCCGGTGTCCATGGCGATGCGCCGGGCCCGGCTCAGGGTCTCCGGTGGCGTGGGCCCCCTGTCGGTGAGGCGGTAGTCGGGATGGAATGCGGTGAAGTGGAGGGGGACATCCGGCCGGAGTTCGTCCCGGACGAACTCGGCCAGGCTCCGGATCTCCTCGTCGGAATCGTTGGCGCCGGGAATCAACAGCGTCGTGATCTCGATCCAAGTCCTCGACTCGCGGACGAGCCACCGCAGCGTGTCGAGCACGGGCTCCAGGCGCGCCGCACAGTACCGGCGGTAGAAATCGTCGCTGAAGGCCTTGAGGTCGACGTTGGCCGCGTCCATCACCTCGAAGAACTCGGCCCGCGCCTCGGGCGAGATGTACCCCGCCGTGACGGCCACCGTCCGGATCCCTCGAGCGTGGCAGGCGCGCGCGGTGTCGATCGCGTACTCGGCGAAGATCACCGGGTCGTTGTAGGTGAACGCCACGCTGCGGCAACCCGTCGCAGCGGCCGCCTCGGCGATGGCCTCCGGTGGGGCGAGCTCCTGGAGGCGATCGAACGCCCGCGCCTTGCTGATGTCCCAGTTCTGGCAGAAGCGGCAGCCCAGGTTGCATCCGGCGGTTCCGAAGGAGAGGACGGGTGTTCCCGGCAGGAAATGGTTGAGCGGCTTCTTCTCGATCGGATCGATGCAAAACCCGCTCGACCGGCCGTAGGTGGTCAGCTCGATGCCACGCGCGGTCGCCTGCCGCACATAGCAGAAAGCCCGCTGGCCTTCCCTGAGGCGGCAGCGGCGAGGGCACAGCTCGCAGACGATCCGGCCGTCGGGTTCCCGGCGCCACCACCGCCCGATGGCCGGTGCGCTCACGTCCCGTCCTCCACGATCTTCTCGACGGTGAAGCGTTCGATCGCGTACGGCTCGTCGGGCGCCAGCCCCGCCTTGCGCGCCGCGATGGCGAGCTGTTGCTCCGGAGTGTCGACACCCTCGATGTCGGGCAGCAGCACTCCCCTCCGACTCCCGCGGCTGACGATCACCCCGTAACGGCGGGGATCGAGTTCCGCCGCCGAGCCCACCGGTTCCGGTGTCCCGAGCAGCGAAATCTCGATGGCCAGCTCGTCCAGCTCGTGCTCTTCCACCGGCGGGAAGCGAACGTCGGACAGCGCGGCGGCCCGGGCGCAGTCCGCGACCTCCTCGGCGAGCGTCGCCCGGACCGGGCGCAGGTGTCCGATGCAGCCGCGGAGCGCACCGTCACGCCGCCTCAGGGTCACGAACAACGCCCTCGGCCGGTCGTATGGCGGGGGAAGCGGCTGCGGGTGGAACGGCTCCGAGCGGAGGGCGCGCCGGATCGCCTCTCTCGCGATTCCCACCAGGCGGGCCCGCGTTTCCGCGTCCGCCGTCACGGCTGCGCCTCCTCGTCGAACAGGACCGCCTCGCAGTAACCCACGCCGAACGGTCCCTCGTAGGCCAGCACCTCGGTGCCGCGCGGCTCCCAGTCGACGGCCGCGCCGGCGACCGCGACGGAGGTCACGACGTCCTCGGCGGCCAGCTCCCGCAGCGCCGGATCGATCGCGGCCGCGCCGCGCAGATCCCCCCGCTCGAGCCGTCCGGTGAAGCTCCGGTCGAATTCGGCGGCCCGCGGGTGATACCCGGAGGGCGCCCCCGGCGCCAGCCGGTGACTCATGTCGCCGGAGGCGACGACCGCCCAACGCCGCCCGCTACGCCGCGCCGCTTCCCGGATCGCGCGGCCGAACCGCTCCTCCCCGGCCCCTACCTCCCACGGCCAGGCCACCACCACGGTCGGACCTCGCCATCCGGCGCGGGTGAGGAACACGAGCGGAACGGCCGCCCCGTGGTCGAGTGGCCCCGGGTGAACGACCGCCGCGGGCGCCCCCGCTTCCGCCGCCGCACTCGCCAGCGCTCGTGCGTCGTCGGGCGCGCCCGGAAGATCGACACGGATACCCGGGAACCCGAACATGCCGAACGAGCCACCGATCTCGGCGTCTCCGACGACTCCCCAGGCGTCGCGAAGGCGGGGCGTGTGCGGCGAGACCACCAGCAGGAGATCGGGCCGGCGCTGCACGACCCGCTCGGCGACACGCTGCATCGCGCGCGTCGTCACCGCGCAGTCCGCCGCCCGGTGCCCGGCGATCTCCGGAACGACCACCGGTGCGTGACACATCAGGACCGCGATCGGGATCGGTTCGCTCATCGCCTTCCCCGCGGCCGAGCCGGCACCATTCTGCCGCGACCGGCAACGCCTGTCACCGGATTCGCCTCCGCGTCCCGGCCGGACGTCCCCGCCGGCCCGCGGACCCCGTCACCGCGGACAGGCCGGCGCGCTCCCGCGCGCGCCGCGGAGAAGCCGGTCGGCCGCCGCGAACGCCTCCTCCACGCCCTCCCGGAGCCGATGCGCCAGGCGTCCCACCTCTGCGCCACACTCCGCCGGATCGACCGGGTCGCCGAAGACCACCGCGATCGGATGGCGCCGCCACGAACCGCCCCGCGGCCAGGCTTCGTAGGCGCCGGCGATCCCGACCGGAACGAGAGGGACTCCCAGCGACGCGGCCAGGATGGCGGGCCCGCGCCGGAAGGGACCGAGGTTCCCGTCGATCGAGCGGCCGCCCTCGGGGAAGGCCACGAGGACGAGGCCGCGCCGCAACCCCTCGGCCGCGGCCTGCAGCGAGCGTTCCATGAACCGGTTCTGATCGACAGGAATGCTCCGCACCCAGCGCGCGATCCGGCGCCCCAGCGGCCCGGCGAAATACTCCGCATAGCCGACGAAGAAGGCGCGGGCCGCGAGTCGCCACGGCATGGCCGTGAGCACGGCCGGGGCGTCGAGGAAGCTGGTGTGGTTCGGGCAGACCAGGAGCGGGCCTCGGCGGGGGAGCCGGTCGGTGCCGGCCGTCCGAAGACCACCCGCCAGCGGGGCGCACAGCCGCAGGCAACAGCGCAGCGCCAGCATGCGGGTGGCGGCGACCGGCCCGCGGGACACGAAGGGCGAATACTCGGCTGGGAACCGGGCGAGCCGCTCGCTCCAGCTCGCCACGCCGTTCGCCCCCGCTCCCGCCCGTGGCGCCGCGCGGAGGGCGGCGGCCAGCTCTCCTGCGGTGTGGGCGGTGGCGGCGATGTCCGGCGGAGGCTCGACCCCGAGCCGGCGGGCCGCCTCGGCGATCACTTCCACGCGGTCCAGCGAATCGAGGCCGAGGTCGAGGTCGAGGTGATCCCCGTCGCGGACCTGCTCGCGGCCCGCGCGCTCCGCGAGCAAACCGAACACGACCCCCGCCGGGCCGCGGCGGTCGGCGGGCGGCGCCGGCGGGGCGGCGGTTTCGCGGGCCTCCCCGCCGCCGGCCTGGAGCTCGCGCTTCACCTCGAGCCGGCGGACCTTCGCCGTCGCGGTGCGCGGCAGCGGGGAGTTCCGAAACGTCACTCCCGACAGCCGCTGCCAGGGGGGCAGCTCACGGCCCAGCGATTCGAGCTCCCAGGTGACCATCTCGCGGACGTTGACGTAGCCGCGGCGGCGCGCCTCCTCGAGGTCGGGAACGACCACCGCGTGCAGGCGCTCGGCGCCGGGGCGGCGCGGATCCTCCAGACCGACCACGCAGATCTCCGCCACCAGCGGCGAGCGCGCGTAGTGCTCGTCCAGCTCTTCGGGGTAGACGTTCTTGCCGGACGCGAGAACGATCACGTCCTTGGCGCGCCCCGTCACGCGGAGGTGCCCGTCCGGACCGATCCGCCCGAGATCGCCGGTCTTGAGCCAGCCGTTCTCGAGCGCCGCGGCCGTCGCCGCGGGATCCTTGAAGTAGCCGAGCATGAGGCTGGGGCCGCGGGCCAGGATCTCTCCCACCCCATCCGGTCCGGGATCGCGGATCGCGATCTCGACGCCCTCGATCGGCCGGCCGACGCTGTCCCCGCGCAGCTCGTCGAGCGGCGTGACCGTGAGAACCGCGGTGGCCTCCGTGAGTCCATAGGCCTGAACCAGCGGAAAACCCCAGTCGAGCAGATCGTCGCACACGGAGGGATCGATCTTCGCGCCGGCGGTGACCAGCATTCGGAGCGTCGTCCCGAAGGGCCGGTGAAGGAACGGGAGAAGCCGGCGCCCGAGACGCCAGCCGAATCGGCGCCGCGCCGTGCGGCACACGCGCATCAGAGCGCGGACCATCGCCCGGCGCGCCGGGGGCAGCGCCGCGACGCGCGACAGGATCCGCTCGTGGACGCGGTAGTAGAAGAGCGGCACGCAGGCGAAGAGGGTGATGCCGTGCTCCCGGAGGGCTTCCAGGATCCGCTCCGGGTCGAGCTCGGCGAGGAAGACCGTCCTCGCCCCGAGCAGAGCCGGGCCGATGCCGTTGGCGAGCAGGGCGAGCATGTGGAAGAGCGGCAGGACCGACAGCACCGAGTCGTTCTCGTCGCAGCGGACGCGCTGGAGCGAGGCGCGGATGTTCTCGGCGATGCCCTCCCGCGAGAGCATCACTCCCTTCGGATCTCCGGTCGTACCGGAGGTGTAGACGATCAGCGCCGGCGCGCCGGGAGCCGGACGCGGCGCCCAGCCGGG
>RFHH01000106.1 GCA_003696075.1 Acidobacteriota bacterium | reverse complement strand
TCCTCTACGAGGACGAGGACGTCATCGTCCTCGACAAGCCGGCGGGCCTCGTCGTGCACCGCGGCGCGGGAACGCGGGGGCCCACGCTCGCCGAGGCGCTCCTCCACCACGATCCGGGCCTGGCCGGCGTCGGGGGGGACGAGCGCTGCGGGCTCGTTCACCGGCTCGACCGCGGCACGACCGGCGTGATGGTCGTCGCCCGGCACGACGCGGCGCACCGGCACCTCGCCGCCCAGTTCCGGCGCCGCGAGGTCGAGAAGACCTACCATGCCGTCGTGTGGGGCCGGCCCCGGGAGCGGGAGGGGGAGATCGACGCGCCGATCGGGCGTGACCCGCGCCGGCGTGTCCGGATGGCCGCCGCCGGCCTGCGGGCCCGGAGCGCCCTCAGCCGATACCGCGTCCTCCAGGAGGTTCCCGGGTTCGCCCTCGTCGCCGTGAGGATCGTCACCGGACGCACGCACCAGGTGCGCGTCCATCTCGCCACGCTCGGCCATCCGCTCGTCGGTGACGACACCTACGGGGGCGCCCGGTGGCGCGGCGTCGTCGATCCCGCCAAGAGGCGCGCGGTGCGCGCGCTGGGTCGGCCCGCCCTTCACGCCCGCCGCCTCGCCTTCACCCATCCCCGCACCGGCGCGCGCCTCCATTTCGTGGCCGACTGGCCCGAGGATCTCGCCACCCTGTGGAGCGCGCTCGGGGGGACACCGCCGTGAGCGGCGCCGGAACCATCGCCGTCGCCGGGGCGGGGCGCGCCGGCACCGCGCTCGCCGTGGCCCTCGCGCGGGCGGGGCATGCCGTGAGGGTGTGGGACCGGCGCCCGGGTGCCGCGCGCCGCGCCGCGAGGGCGGCCGGAGCGGAGACGGCGCGCGGCCTGCGGGGACTGCTGGAGGGCTCGCGGCTGCTCTTGGCGGCGGTCCGGGACGACGCGCTCGGCGCCTTCGCGGCCGCGGCGGCCGAGTCGTGGCCGGAGCGCGGCGGGCCGCGCGTCGCCCTCCACCTCGCCGGATCGCGGCCGGCCGCCGCCCTGGGCGCGCTGGCCGCCCGCGGCGCCGCCCTCGGCGTGTTCCACCCGGTGGTCGCCCTGCACGGTGCCCGGTCCGCGGACAGCCTGCGCGGACGCTTCGCCACCGTCTCGGGCGACCGCCGCGCCCTCGCCGAGGCCCGCCGGCTGGCCCGGAGCCTGGGGATGCGCGCCCTCCGGGTCGACGACACGGCGAGGCCGCTGGTCCACCTCGCCGCGGTGATGGCGGCGGGGGACGTCGTCGCCCTCCTCGACGCCGCCGCCGCACTGCTCGGAGCGGCCGGCGTGGCGCCGAGACGGGCACGCGACCTGCTCGGCGCCCTCGCCGAGAGCGCCGTCGCCGGCTTCCGGACGTCGGGACTCGACGCGCTGACCGGTCCGATCGCGCGCGGGGACGCGGAGACGCTCCGCAGGCACGCCGCCGGTCTCGCCGGCGCGGGGCTGGACGCCGCTCCGGCCGCGCGGATCCACGCCGGCATCGCCTCGGCCGCCGTGGAGCGGCTCCGGGCCACCGGCAAGCTCAGCGGTCCGGCCGCGGCCGAGCTCGCCCGCGCCCTCGATCGCTTGGCGCGCGGGAGCGGTTCGCGGCAAGATCGGCGGCGATGAGCGCCCTCCTCGCTTCGCTCCTGGCCCTCCTGGCGGCATCGCCAGCCGCCGCACAGCCGGCGGCGGTCGCGGCCGGACGGTTCGTGGGTTCGTGGTCCCGGGTGGAGCCGGGCCAGCGGATGGCCCTGCTCATCGACCGGGACGCCTCGGGAGCGTTCAAGCTTCGCTTCTACTGGCACCGGGAGTCGCTGGACGTCGACACCGCGTGGCAGGAACGCACGGAGTACGTCTACAAGGGCTACCCGGGCGCGATCGAGCTGGAGGTCGATCAGGAGCGGAGCGACGACACCCACCTGTTCGTCCGGTACCACCGGGAGCAGCGGGGGCCGCGGCAGGCCCTGCTGACCGAGGACGGAACCCTCGAACTGTTCCGGATCGGGCGCTTCGGCCGGACGCTCGTCTGGCGGATCTCTCCCGTCACCAGACGGCTGACCGTGGGCGAACCGCTGTCGCCCGCCGAGGCCGACAGCGGGCCGATGCTCGACTCGATCGAGTGGCACTTCAACAAGGAAGCCGAGCGCCTCCTGGAGTGGGACGAGTTCTACTGGTGACGGGTCCGCCCGGAACCCCACGTCCGACCCGGAAAACCCGCTTGCGGTGCGGTCCCGTCAGTAGGGGTAGAAGAGCGGGACCAGCAGCATCACGATCAGGAAGCAGACCACCGAAAGCGGCGCGCCGAACTTCATGAAGTCGGCGAACCGGTACCGGCCCGTCGACATCACGAGCAGGCAGGCGGGCTCGAGCGGGGTCATGAAGGCGAGCGACGCCGCCACCGCGATCGTCACTGCGACCGGCCTCACGGCGATCCCCATCAGCTCGGCGGACGACAGGCCGATGGGCAGGACCAGCAGCGCAGCGGCCGCGTTCGACATGGATTGCGTGAGCAGCACCGTGAGCCAGTACAGACCCGCGAGCATCATGAGAGGCCGCGCGCCGGCCCCGCCCAACGCCTCCAGCATCGACTGGGCCATCCACGCGGCGGTGCCCGACTCCTCGATGGCGGTGGCCACGCCGAACATCGAGCCCACGATCAGGATGAGCTTGAAATTCACCGCCCGGTAGGCCTCCTCCACCGTCATGCACCCGGTGAGGATCACCGCCAGCGCGCCGAGCACGAACGCCAGGGCGATCGGCACGATTCCGCTCGCCCCGAGGAGCAGTGCGCCGGCGAACGCCAGGACGGACAGCAGTTCCTTCCGCGGCTCGTACCGGGGAAGGACCCGGTCGTTCAGGAGGAGGTAGAGCGGATCGCCGGCCAGGCTCCGGATCCGGTCGATCGGCCCCTGGATGAGCAGGTCATCGCCGATCCGCAGCCGGATGTGCCCGATCTTCTCCACGAGCGGGCCGCCGCGGCGCCACAGCGCGATGACGTCCAGCCCGTACCGACCGCGGAGATCGACCTCGCGGAGAGTGCGGCCGATCAGCGGGGAGTTGTACGAGATCGTCCCTTCCACCAGGGCCAGCGCCCCCTGCCCCGGCGGCGTGACCTTGCTCGACTTCTTTCGCCGCAGGCCGGCGGCGGCGACCCCCCGGTTGATCGCGTGGACCGTCCCCTCGACCACCACCACGTCGCCTTCCTTCAGGGGAGTGTCGAGGACGTCCTCCGCGAGGCGCACGGCGCCGCGGATGAGCCCGATCGGGGAGAGCTCGTAGTTCTCCGCCAGCGCCAGCTCGCGCAGCGTCCTTCCGATCGCCGGTGATCCTTCCGGGACCTCGAGTTCGGTCAGGAAGAGCCGGCCCTGGCGCGAGTCGCCGTTCTCCGGCTCGGCCTCCTCGGCCGCGCGGCCGGGGATCCACCGCGAAACGACGAGAAGGTAGACGAGGCCCACCACCGCCAACGGAACGCCGACCCAGCTCAGCTCGAAGATGCCCAGCGGCTTCATTCCGTGCGCCTCGAGGCCCCCGGAGACGGCGACGTTCGTCGACGTGCCGGTCAGCGTGCAGACGCCGCCGAGGAGGGAGGCGTAGGCGACGGGCATCAGGAGGCGCGAGGGCGGCACGCGGTAGGTGCGCGCGAGGTTCTCCGCCACCGGCAGGTACATCGCCGTGGCGGCGACGTTGTTGATGAACGCGGAGATCCCCGTCACCGAGGCGAGGAGCGCGAGGATCATCTTCTCCGGCCCCGTGCCCGACAGCCGTTCGATGCGCGCCGCGATCCGCTCCCCCGCCCCGTTCCGGACCAGGCTCGAGGACAGGACGAGCACGCAAGCGATCATCACCAGGGCCGGGCTTCCGAACCCCTGGAACGCCTCGTTCGGGTCGACGACGCCGGTGAGCACGAGGGCGACGAGCGCCAGCACGCCCACCAGCTCCACCGGCAGCACCTCGGTCAGGAAGAGCAGGAACGCCAGGCTCACCACGGCGAGGACGATGCCGATGTCCAGCGTCACCCGGATCCTCCCGACCCGCGCGCCGGCGCGGGGCCTGCATGATAACCTCGCCCGCCCCTGCCGGGCGTCGCCCGCGGGCGCCCGCCGCGACGGAGGAGAGCGAGCCATGCACAACGGCATCTTCGACGTCCCCGAACCGTGGAACGAGCCGGTCAAGGACTACGCCCCGGGTTCCCCCGAGCGGGCCGAGCTCAAAGAGCGGCTGTCCGACTGGATGTCGGCTCCGCGCGAGATCCCCTGCGTGATCGGGGGGCGAAGGGTCCGGACGGGGCGTCTCGCCGAGCAGCGGATGCCGCACCGGCACCGCCAGGCGGTCGCCCACGTGCACCAAGCGGGACCGCGCCAGGTCCGCGCCGCGGTGCGGGCGGCGCGGGAAGCGTGGGAGGAGTGGTCCCGCACGCCGTGGGAAACGCGCGTCGCCATCTTCCTCAAGGCCGCCGACCTGCTGTCCGGCCCTTACAGAGCCGAGGTGAACGCGGCGACGATGCTCGGCCAGAGCAAGACGGTCCACCAGGCGGAGATCGACGCCGCCTGCGAGCTGGCCGATTTCTGGCGGTTCAACTGCGCGTACCTCCAGCAGATCTACGAGGACCAGCCCTTCTCGCCGCCGGGACAGTGGAACACCGTCGAGTACCGGCCGCTGGAGGGCTTCGTCCTGGCCATCACCCCGTTCAACTTCACGTCGATCGGGGGGAACCTGCCGACGGCGCCCGCCCTGATGGGCAACACCGTCCTGTGGAAGCCCGCCTCGACGGCGGTCGCCTCGAACTACGTCGTCCTCCAGGTGCTCGAGGAGGCGGGATTGCCGCCCGGCGTGATCAATTTCCTGCCCGGACCGGGGCGGGAGATCGGGCCGGAAGCCCTCGGCCGCCCCGAGCTCGCCGGGGTCCACTTCACCGGATCGACCGAGACCTTCCTCTCCATCTGGGAGACGGTCGGCCGGAACATCCGCCGCTACGCCGGCTACCCGCGACTCGTCGGCGAGACGGGCGGGAAGGACTTCGTCTTCGTTCACGCCTCGGCCGACGTGGACGAAACGGCCACCGCGCTGGTGCGGGGTGCCTTCGAGTACCAGGGCCAGAAGTGCTCGGCGGCGAGCCGCGCCTACGTCCCCCGCTCGCTGTGGCCCAAGCTCCGCCGGGCGCTTGGCGACCAGCTCTCGGAGGTGAAGGTCGGCGATCCGACCGACTTCACCAACTTCATGGCGGCGGTGATCGACCGTCCCTCCTTCGACAAGATCACCGGCTACATCCGCCTCGCCTCCCGCTCCGCGCGCCTGAAGATCCTCCATGGCGGGGGAGCCGACCGGCGGCGCGGCTACTTCATCGAGCCGACGGTCGTGCTGACCGAGGACCCCAAGCACCGGCTGATGCGCGAGGAGATCTTCGGTCCCGTGCTGACGATCTTCGTCTACCCCGACGCGCGGCTGGACGAGGCGATCGAGCTGTGCGACTCCACCAGTCCGTACGCCCTGACCGGCGCCGTCTTCGCCCGCGACCGGCGGGCGATCCAGGCCATCTCCCAGGCCCTCCGCCACGCGGCGGGCAACTTCTACATCAACGACAAACCGACCGGCGCCGTGGTCGGCCAGCAGCCGTTCGGAGGCGGCCGAGCCTCCGGGACCAACGACAAGGCCGGCTCGCCCCTGAACCTCCTCCGCTGGGCGAGCCCCCGGGCGGTGAAGGAGACGTTCGCGCCGCCCCGGCACTTCGCCTATCCGTTCATGGCGCCGGAGGAGGAGTGAACCGATGTCCGCCGAGCCGATCCGGACTTCGCGCCGCATCGAGGGGGTCACCTATGCGGTGCGGGACGTGGTGCTGCTCGCGCGGGAGGCGGCGGCGCGCGGCCGCGATCTGATCTATCTCAACATCGGCGATCCTTGCCAGTTCGACTTTCGCACCCCCGAACACGTCACCGAAGCCATCGTGCGCGCCCTCCGCGACGGGCGGACCTCCTATGCCCCCTCCGAGGGCCTCCCGGAGGCGATCGAGGCCATCCGGCGCGACGCCGAGGAGCGCAAGGGGATCGCCGGCGTCCGGCACGTGATCGTCGGGCACGGCGCTTCGGAGCCGATCGAACTGCTGTTGACGGCGCTGCTCGAGCCGGGCGAGGAGGTTCTCGTCCCGCGGCCCGGCTACCCCTTGTACCCGGCCGTCCTCGCCAAGCTCGGGGCGGTCGCCGTGCCCTACGACCTCGACGAGGAGCGCGGATGGTCGCCATCGCCCGAGTCGATCGAGGAGAAGATCGGGCCGCGGACGCGGGCCCTGGTACTGATCCACCCCAACAATCCCACCGGGGCGGTGGCGGATCGGGCCGCTCTCGAGCGCGTACTGGAGCTGTGCGCCCGCCACCGCCTCCTCCTCCTGTCGGACGAGATCTACGACCGGATGCTGCTCGACCCGGTCGAGATGATCTCGCCGGCCGCTCTGCGGGACGACCTGCCCGTGGCGACCTTCGGCGGGCTGTCGAAGGTCTGGCTGGGACCGGGGCTGCGGATCGGCTGGTGCATCCTGAGCGGGCCGGAGCGCGCCGTGGAGCCCCTGGCCGAGGGGATGCTCCGGCTCGCCCGCGCCCGCCTTTGCGCGAGCCACCCGGTCCAGCACGCCGTCGCGCCCGCCCTGTTCGGCCCGATGGATCACGTCGAGCGGACGAACGCGAAGCTCCGGGAGCGACGGGACCTGCTGGTCGGGCGGGTCGCGGCGCTGCCCGGGTGGAGCGTCGTTCCTCCCCGCGCCGCGTTCTACGCGTTTCCCCGGATCGATCTACCCGACGGTGACGACGCCCGGTTCGTCCGCGACCTGATCCTCGAAACCGGCGTGGTGCTCGTGCACGGGAGCGGGTTCGGGCAGCGCCCGGGCACGGCCCACGTGCGGATCGTCTTCCTCCCGCCCCCGGAGCGCCTCGGGGAGGCCTTCGACCGGATCGCCGCCTACACCGCGGGCCGCGGCTGATCGGGCACCGGCGGCACGCCGGGAGACGCGGCGAGGGGCCGGGTCCGCCGGGGAGCGGCGGCCGGCCGCGGCATCCCCGCCTCGATCGCCCCGTACAGGCGGGCGAGGTCCTCCGCCCGGCGATCGGGGTCGAACACGGTCCGGGCGAAGGCGCGGCGCTCGAGTGGATCGCCCGGCACCGCGCCCGGCTCGCGCGCGAAGCCGGCCAGCGCGGCGGCCCACGCCTCGGTGTCCTCGGGGGGAAGCAGCCGCCCGCGGGGCTCCCGCCGCACCGCCCGCCAGCGCCCGGGCCCGTCGCGGATCCAGTCCCGCGCCAGCAGATCGGGAACGCCGCCCACCGCGGCCGCGAGGACGGGCAGGCCGCATCCGAGAGCCTCGATCACCGCCACCGGCGTCCCTTCGCTTCGCGAGGGAAGCACGAGCCCGTCGACCTGCTCGAGGAAGGGAACGGGCCGGACGACCGGTCCGACGAAGCGCCAGCGCTCCCCGATTCCGCCCGCGGCCAGGACCCGGCGGACCTCCCGCTCGACACCGGGCTCCACCGGGCCCGCGACCAGGATGCGGAGCGCGTCGAGCAAGCGGGGCCAGCGGGCGGCCGCGCGGGCGTGCGCGCGGGCCAGGCGGTCGAGCCCCTTGACGGGTACCCCCCGACCGAGGAACGCCAGCAGGCGCCCTCCAGGGGGCCGGAGCTCGCTCACCCGGGGAACGCTCCCGGCTCCGCCGCCGTCCAGCTCGCAGCCCAGCGGCAGCACCGCCATCCGCGCCGCGGCCCGCGGGCCGAGCAGCCGCGCCAGTTCGGCGCGCTGCCCCTGAGACAACGCCAGGATGAGGTCCGTACGCGCCGCGAGCAGCCGCTCGAGGATCCTCCAGCACGGGCCGAGCGCGCCCGCCGCCGCCCTGGTCATCGAGTGCCCGTGGTAGGTGTGCACGACGCGGGGCCGTCGCCGGCCCGTCGCCGCCGCCAGCCGCCCCAGGCAGCCGGCCTTCGCCGTGTGGGTGTGGACCACCGCGGGCTGCAGCCGCCGGACGGCCGCCGCCAAGGTCCCGAGGGCGCGGGCGTCGCGGTGCGGGGCGGGGTTTCTGACGAGGCAGCGCAGGCGGAGAACCGGGAGATCGGGGTAGTCCTCCAGAATCTCCCGCGCCTCGATCTCATGGGAGGAGGCCACGCCGGTGACGAGCACCGTCCTGAACCCGCGCCGGGCCAGCCGCTCGAGCCCTGCGAGGACGGGCCGCGTGGGGCCGCCGAGCACGAGGCGGGTGACCACGTGCACCGCGATCGGCCTTTGGGGACGACCCACCGAACCTCCGCCCGCGACCCCCGGGGGGCCGCTTCGCTAAATATCGGCCTGACCAAAGTTTCTCAGGAGCGGCCGGCCGGGATCAAGTCGGGGCCGCGCGCACCCCGGCGGCGGGCCGCCTCCCCTTTACGCGGGGCCCCTCGGTTCGGTACCTTGCCCTGGTGACCGTCAGCGTTCGGGGCTTCCGCTTGCCGGCGGTGTCCCGGGGCCTAGATTGGAGCTAGGACGGCCGGCCCGCGGCGACGGTCGCGGCGGGCCGGCCCGCGGACTTCGGGTGCGGAGGATCGCGTGGCGCAGCCGGTGAGCGGCCGCCCGGCCCGCGGCGGGCGGGTCTGGCGGCGGAACCCGCGGCTCGCGGAGCAGGTGTTGGGAGGGAAGGCGGTGGTCCTGCACTACGAGGGCCGCCGCGTTCTCGGACTCAACGACACCGGCACCCTCCTTTGGACCCTCGTCGACGGGCGGCGCCGCGAGGAGGAGATCGCCGCCGAGGCCGGCCGGCGCCTCGCCGTCCCCCCCGAAGAGATCCCGGCGTTCCGCGATTCCGTGTTCCAGTTCTTCGACGACCTGAGCCGGCGAGAGCTCCTCGTTCCCGCATCCATGCCGTCCCGGCCGGACCCGGAGGGGCCGGCGGGTGCGGAGCGGGACGCGGCGCACCGCCGAAGCGGGGAGGTCCCGGAGGAGAGACGATGAGCGGCTTTGCGCTGACGGAGCGTGTCCAGCGTGGCGTCCCGTGCCTCGCCGCAGGACTCGCCGCCGCTGTCCTGCTGGCGGCGGTCCCGACGCTCGCCACCGACACGACGTGCACCGGCAACGAGACCGACGGGGGCGGCTACTCCTGCACGCAACCGGGGACGGCCGACGTGATCCCCGACATCTCGGGGGATGCGTCGGCGACCCAGATCGGCACCGCCGGCAACGCGTGGCGGCCGAAGGGATGTTCCGGGGACGACTGCTGGTTCCTGGCCGACATCACCGGCGGGCTCGATTTCGCCTGGTACGGAACGACCTACCAGAGCGTCTACGTCGGGTCCAACGGCTACGTCTCCTTCGGGACGGGATACACGAACGAGGTGAGCGCGCTGTCGATCCCCACGTCGAGCTCTCCGAACAACGCGATCTACGCCTACGGGGACGACCTCGACCCCTCCGCAGGAGGCGCCGTCTACTACGAGCAGACGACCTGCGGGAGCCCCTCGTTCAACTGCCTCGTGGTGCAGTGGGACCAGGTTCCCGACTACTCCGGCAGCGTGACCGTGACCGTCCAGCTCGCGCTCGACCTCGACAACGACAACGTCTGGATCGAGATCGAGCAGGAGACCGGAGCCGGCGGCTCCTCCAAGCCGCAGCTCGTCGGGACGGAGAACTCCAACGGAAGCGCGGGGCTGTGGTACAAGGCCTCCGGCGATCCGGACTCCCGCGGCGCGACCGCCGGGTCGCAGTTCGAGTTCTCGCCCAGCGACCAGACCGCGCCCGGGCCGGTGACCAAGCTGACCTCGGCCTCGGGTGACCTCCAGGTGACCCTCGAGTGGGTCGAGCCGAGCGACACCGACCTGGCGGGCGTGCTCGTCCTCCGGAAGGCGAACTCGGCCGTGGACGCGGATCCGGTCGACGGCACCACCTACAACGTCGGCGACGTGATCGGCGTCGGGAACGAAGTGGTCTGCAAGACCACCGCAGGAGACGGGGGCTGCACCGACGTGACCGTCGTCAACGACATCACGTACTACTACGAGGCCTTCGCCTTCGACGGTAACGCGAACTACTCCACCGGCACCACGACGCGCGGAATCCCGCGGGCGGGAACGGTGGTCAAGTGGGCCTACACGACGCGATCGACCACCCTGGCGCCCGTGGGGGCGATTCCGGAGGTCGCCCTCGTCTCCACCGGGAACGACCGGCTCCTGCACAAGATGGCCGAGGCCGACGGGACGCGCGGTTCCTGGACGCCGCCGACCCTCAGCGGGACGGTCCAGGCGCGCCCGTCGGTGGGCGACCTCAACTACGGCACGGGGAATCCGGCGGACTACCGCGCCTACCTGAGCGCCCAGGACGGCGCCCTGTACCGCTACGACCTGTCGGACAGCTCCGCGTCTCCCGACACGCGCGACGTGGTCGGCGACGCCGGCTGCTCTTCGGGGATCCTCCAGGCGGGCCCGGTCGTCATGCTGAACGCCGTCGACTCGAACTCGAACGAGCAGGACGACGTGGTGATCGTGGCCACGAGGTGCGCTTCGACGAACAACAAGGTGATGATGTACTCGACCGACCTGTCGACCCTCTACGACAGCTACGACGGCGGCGCGGGCGGTCTCGGCATCGCGAACGCGCCGGCCCGCATCCTCTACGATCCGCCCATCTCCTCCGGCAACAACCTCGTGTACGTTCCGGTGCGGGCGGACGGCGGAGAGTCGCTCGTGGTGCTCGAGGTCGACACGGACGGAACGATGGCCCAGTTCACCTCCTCGCCCTACTCGACCGTGACGGGGATCGGCGACATCGACGCGCAGCCCGAGCTGGTCCAGCGGGGGCCGGTCTGGCTCCTCCTCGTCGGCAACACCTCCGGGACGATCTACTCCTTCTCGGCGACCCAGCGGACCGGATCGAACCCGGGCGACCCGCTGCAGCAACTCGACTCGTACTCGACCTCCGACGGCCCGGTGAAGGGGATCGAGGCCGCCACCTCGCGAGCGATCGGCGGCGGTCAGTACGAGAACTGGGTCGTGTGGACGACGGACGGAACGGTGCACGGCATCAAGCTGGGGGGCCTGGGAACGTTCGACACCAGCTCCTACTGGTCGGTGTCGATCCCCGGCCCGTCGGCGCCCATCGTGCTCCGGTACGTGGGCGGGACGAACAACACCCTCGCCTACGTGGGATCGTCCAACGGGAAGCTCTACGAAATCGACGCGACGACCGGCACCATCGAACGCCAGTGGCTGATCGAGAGCGGGAAGACCGTCGGGGACCCGACCTTCGACTACAACGACGGGACCAACCAGGGCATCGTGGTCGGGACGACCTCGGGCACGATCCACTGGGTGCGGCTCAACTGAGCGCCCGGACGGTGTAAACTCAGGCTCCGTGGGAGAAACGACGATGAGCAGAAGATTCGCGACGCTCCTGACGGCGGGGATCGCCGCCGCGGCTCTCGGAGGCGCGGCCCTCGCCGCCGCCCCATCGCGGCCCGCGCGCGCCGACCTGCGGGCGCCGGCCGGGAACGAACCCTCGGAGGCGATCCAGGCGGTCGTGGTGACCGACCAGGACCCCTCCAGCGTCTTCCAGCCGGGCCGCCGGTTCGTGCTGCGCCCGCTGTCGACCGGGCCGTTCGACGCCCACCGCACGCTCAATCTCTTCATCATCACGGTCTTCGACCGCCGCCAGATGCCGGAGGGGAACTACGACCAGGTGACCCGGCTGATCCTGCCGGACGGCAGCCTCTACGAGGAGCGGACGACGCCGGTGAACCCCGGGGCGGTGCCGGGCCAGACGATCACCCGGCCCGACCTGGGACCGAGGCCGGCGAAGGTGAAGTCGACGCCGCGCATGCGGCGCCTGGCGCGGATGCTGCCCGCCGGAACGCTCTCCCGGGCCGCCGCCCGCAACGCGACCTACACGAGCGAGATCCTGCCGGTCAGCGGCACCTGGATCACCAAGCACAACCTGTACGGGACCTGGAAGGTCGAGGTCGCGCTGGTGCGCGACGGCGTGACGGTCTCGACCGGAAGCACGACGTTCGAACTGGGCATCGGTGCCCGTTGAAGCGAAAGGGGGATTCATGAGCGCCGAAACCAACGAGCGAACCGATCGCGAGCGCCCGTCCCGCGGACAGCGGAGCTGGCAGCGTCCCGCGATCGAGTGGGAAGAGCCCTACGAGCCGGTCGTGTTCGCCGCCTCCTGCACCAGCCTTCCGTTCAACTGCGGCTCCGGCGCGCGCGACTGATCCCGTGGAGCTGGTCCTCGGCGGCGTACCGCTGCACGTGACGTGCGGCGGTGCGCCGCTTTCGCAGAGAATCGCCTCCCGCTACGCGCGGTTTCGCGGCGGGGCGTCCGGCCGGCCGCTCCGGATCCGCCTGCGGGTGGACCCCGAGGCCCGCCCGCCGCGCTACCACCCGAGCTGGGTCGACAACCCGCCGCTGGAGGCCTCGGGGGATCTCGAGCGGGCCCGGTGCCGCGCTCCCGGCTACCGTGCCGCCTTCCGCTTCCGCGCCGGCAAGGCCGCGGCGGTGATCCCCGATTCGCTCGCGCACGCGGACCTGACGATCCGGGTGGCGCTCGGCGGTTGCCTGCTCGCCCGCGGCGAGGGAACGCTCCTCCACGCCGCGGCCGCGGTGCGCGACGGGTTCGGGCTCCTTTTCGCCGGCCCCTCCGGCGCCGGCAAGTCGACGCTCGCGCGGTTGTGCCGGGAAGCGGGGCTCGAGGTGCTGGCGGACGAGATGGTGATCGTCCGGCGCTCGGGCGCGGGCCTGCGGGTGCACGGCACGCCCTTCTGGCACGGATCGGCCCGTTCGGCGCCCGCCGGGGGGCTGTTCCTGCTCCAAAAGGCGGAACGACCCGAGGTGGAGCGGATCCCGCCCTCGCGGGCGCTGGCCGGACTTCTCGGCGCCGGGGGCGCGCCGCTCGATCTTCCCGATCTGCAACGGGCGTTCTTCGAGGCGGCCGCCGCGCTGCTCAGGCGGGTTCCCGCCTACCGGCTCGGCTTCAGGCGCGACACCGATTTCCTCGACTGCCTCGACGCCCTCCCCGAGTTCGCGTTCTGGCGGCCGCGGCGGCGCCGGGAGCGCCTCCTCCCGCAAGCGCCCCAGCCTGTGGAGAGGACACCGTGAGTTCCCGGCTCGCCGAACTGCTCCACGCGGCTCAGGACGAGCACGTCCCGATCAACGTGCTCTTCGAGCTGACCAATCGGTGCAACGAGGACTGCCGGCACTGCTACGTCGACCTCGGCGACGTGGACGGCGAGCTGACCACCGCCGAGGTGATCCGGATCCTGGACGAGCTTCGCGAGGCCGGCACCTTGTTCCTGACCTTCACCGGCGGGGAGATCTTCACCCGGCGCGACATCCTCACGTTGATCGACGAGGCGCGCCGGCGGCGCTTCGCGCTCCGCCTGTTCACCAACGGGACGTTGATCGGTCCCCGGGAGGTGGAGGCGATCGCCGCCGCCGGCGTGGTCGCGGTGGAGCTGTCGCTGTACGCGATGGACCCGGCGGTCCACGACGCGGTGACCCGCCGGCCGGGGTCTCACGCGAAGACGGTGCGGGCGGCCGAGCGGCTGCGCGCGGCGGGAGTGCCGGTGGTGCTCAAGGCCCCGATCCTCCGGAGCGCCGGCGAGGCCTACCGGGAGGTCGTCGCGTTCGCCCGCAAGATCGGCGCCGAATACCGGTTCGACCCGTCGGTGGTCGCGCGCTACGACCTCGACGAGACTCCGCTCGCGGAGCGCATCGACGGCGAAGCGCTCCAGCGGGCGTGCGCCGATCCCGACCTCGGGCTCGCCGCGGACCCGGCCTCGCGTCGGCCGCCGGATCCGGGAGACCCGATCTGCGCCACCGGGCGCCGGGTCGCTCTCATCTCCGCCCGGGGCCTCGTCTACCCCTGCTCCCAGCGCTTCCCTCCGGCGGGATCGCTCCGGGAGCAGTCGTTCCGGGAGATCTGGGAGACCTCCCCTCTCCTGCTCCGCCTGCGGAACCTCACCGCCCAGGATCTCCCCGTGTGCAGCCGATGCCCCAGCCACGCCCTGTGCGGCCGCTGCTCCCTCGACGCGCTGTTCGAGGACGGGGACTTCTGGGGGTCGCAGAGCCGCGCCTGCGCGGTGGCCGAAGCGAGGCTCTCGGCCGGAGCGCGAGGAGGGACCACGCTCGCGCAACGGCTCCGCGGTCTTCCCGGCTGCGGCCACTGACCCCGGGATCAGGCGAGGAGCCGCCTGAGCGGACGCGCCGCCACGTGCCGCACGGCGCGGATCAGGTCGCCGGGACGGTCGACCGCGAGGGCGGCGACGGCCCAGCGCGCGGCGCGGCCTCCGCCGGCCCGCTCCGCGGCAGCGCCGAGGCGGGCGACGAGCCCGGCCCGGCCGCGCCGCGGCGAGCGCTCCCCGCCGAAAAGTTCGCGCGCCCGCAAGTCGGCCGCCTCGAGGCAGACGCGGGCTCCGACCTCCCGCGCGCGCCGGCGCACCGCCTCGCTCCGCAGAAGGTCTCCGAGGAGGAACAGATCCAGCCACCAGATGCGCCGGCCGGAGGCGCCGTGAAAGGAGACGGCGTGGGAGGCGAGGTGGACGGCGAGGTCGGGCGCGGCGAGCCGGTGGAGGGCCTCCGCCCCGGGCCAACGTTCCGCCCGGGCGAACAGGCGGTGAGCGTCCCACCGCGTCCGCCCGGGGGTGCCGAGCTGCCAGTGGAGATCCACCTGGACCCGGGCCGCCCGGCGCCACCGGAGCGTGGAGGCGAACCAGTCGCGCCGGCGCTCCGGCTCCGGGCCCTCCGGTGCGAAGCCGCCGGAGGCGAGGCGGCGCCAAAGCCCCCCGGCGTCCTCCGGCCGGACCAGAAGGTCGAGGTCGTTGTGGGGCCGCTCGCCGGAGGGGTAGATGCGGCGCGCCAGGTCGGCCCCCTTCAGGACGACCACCTCCGTCCCCGCCTCCCCGGCCGCCCGGTCGATCGCCCCGAGCGCTTCCTCGAACAGGGCCTGCTCGCCGAGGACCTCGCGGTGCCGGCGGAGAAAGGCCTCGGCCAGGTCGGAGGGAAGCTTCCCGGCGCCCGCCGCGAGCCTACCCCCTGCCCGGGCGGCGAGCCGGTGCTCCCGCGCCAGGTGCCACACCGCGGGGCCGCTCGCGCCTTGCGGCCAGGAGAAGCGGCGCCCGGCGCACAGATCGGACAGCAGGCGCCACGCCGCCGCGCGGTCCGCGCCGGCGGCACGGTGCCTCGAGGCTCCGCGGCGATCGCTCAGCGCCGGGAGCGGCGGCCGAGAGCCGCCGCACCCGCCACCACCAGCGCGGCGGGAATGGCCAGCGGCAGGAGGAGCACCGCGGCGACGACGGCCAGAAGCAGGGCCAGCGCCAACGCCACGACGAGCGGCAGCGCCAACAGGCCGCCCACCAGGCCCAGGAGCCAGCCGAGCAGCTTCAACGGGACGAGGATCACCCAGACCGCGACCCGAACGGCGATGCCGACGACCAGGCCGACCGCCGCCAAAGCCCCGAGGATCAGGAGGAGGAGTGCGGCGAGTTCCAGCACCGTGACGCCCTCCGGGGGCGCAGCCGACGCCCCCGCCTTTGATGGTAACAGACGGGCGCGTCGCGGGCGTTCTCGCGCCCGGCGGGCCGCGCGCCGGCGGCGCGGGGTGCATCCCCGATGGTGCGTCCGCCCGTCCAACTCGCCGAGCGATCGAGGGCTACCGTCTCGGACCGCTCGACGCGCCGCGGGACGGGCACAAGTGTCGATGCGCCACCGAGTTCGCTGGCGCCGCGCACCATCGAGCGTGCACCTCGCCGACGGCGGGCCCGCGGTCCGGGCCGTTTTCGCAGGAGGCGCTCGTCCACTGGGTGCGATACCGAGCCCAACCCCGAGAAGAAGCGAGCTTCGGTCGCATCGGCCGGCGAGGTCCGGCCGGAGTCCCCGAGGCCGGCGACCGCTACGGGCCGGATCCGCGAACGCACCGTCGCGGGCGCACGTCGGCTTCCGCGAGAGTTCCGGCCGCGGCCGGAGCGCCGGCTACTGCGGGCCGTCGATCGCGTCGGCCACCGCGCGCCACATCTCGGAGTCGGCGGCCGTGAGGGTCCGCAGGTAGAGCTCGACGTCCTCTTCCGGAAACTCCTTCCGGATCGCCTCCACCGCCTTCCCCACCGCCTCCGCGGAGGGCGCTTCCACCCCGTCGGGGTCCTCGATCAGCCCGTCCTTGTGCGGGATCCCCACCAGGTCGAGGAACCGGGACAGGAGGGGCCGCTGATGGACGAGGTGGTAGCTCATCAGCGCCTGCTGCGCCGTCTCTTCGGGCAGACCTCCGCGGGCGAGGAGCGCGGCGCGCCGGACCCGCGGCATCTGCTCGAGAAAGGCGATCCTCATGCCGTGGGCGTTCAGCCACGGCTGGAGCGCCGCGAGGCGCTCCGCGCGGCCGAGCCGCTCGTCTTCCCAAAGGGCCAAGGCGACCCGCTCGCGCCGTTCCACGGGCAGCGCGTTCCAGACATGCCGGGCGGTCCACACTCCCATCGCGACTCCCCTTTCCGCGCGCTTCACTCCCCGGGCGGGCGCGCGACCTCCCGCACCGCCGCGGCGACCTCTTCGGGCCGCAGATCGGCGAGGCAGAGGTGATGCCCGCGGGGGCACGTTTCTCCCCCGTGCCGGCTGCAGGGCTGGCAATCGAGGTTCTTCGACAAGACCGTGAGTTCGGGAACGCGGCCCAGCGGCGCCCGCGGCGTCGGCCCGAGGAGCAGAACGGACGGCACCCCCAGGGCCGCCGCCGCGTGGATCGGACCGGAATCACCCGCCAGCGCCGCGGACGCCAGCGCCATCTCGGCGATCATCTCGCCGACGCTCGTGCCGCGCCGGTCGAGCGCCTCGGGCGCCGCATCGAGCAGCGCCCCCACCGCATCGGACTCGTCCGCTCCGGCGTAGATCGCGGGACGCGGCCCCCCCGCCTCGCGCAGCAGCTCGAACAGCCTCCGGTAGTTCGGCAGCGGCCAGCGCTTGGTCGGATAGCGGGAACCGGGGGCCACCGCCAGCAGCGGCTCGCCATTCCACCCGGCCGCCCGGAGCCGGGCGGCGGCCGCGGCCCGCCGCTCCGGTCCGACCTCGAGGCGCGGCCGCGTCTCCGCGGGAAGGATCTCCAGGGGGCCCAACAGAGCCAGCGGGCGCTCCGCGTAGGGACGCTCGTCGGGACGCCGGACGAGGTGCGTGTACGCCCATGCCCGGCCCGGCTCGCGGAAGCCGACGCGCCACCGCGCCCCGGAGAGCAGCCCGAGCACCGCCGTCCGGGCCGAGCGCGTCACCCCGAAGTAGTACCTGGGTGCCACCCGCCGGACCCGCGACGCGGCCGCAACGAGACCGCCCGCTCCCCGGTCGTCGCCGCGCTTGTCGTACGGGATGAACCGGTCGACCGCGGGATGGTCCGCGAGCACCTCGAGAGCGGCGGGACGCCCCACCACCGCGATCTCCGCCCTCGGGAAGGCCTGCCGCAGGGAGATCAGCAGCGGCGTGACGAAGACCATGTCGCCGATGTCCGCGAGCTGGGCGACGGCGATCCGCCGGGGCTTGCTCTCTGACGGGTCCGGAACCATGACGGTTCCAGTTTACGCCCAAGGCGGGAACGTGTGAGGCGGGTTGCTGCCGCGGCGGCCGCGATCCCATATTGCCTCCGAGCGGTGCGGGAGGTTTCGTGGACGAAGCCAGGCGGTACGGCGCGGTCCGCCGCCGCGCCGGTGCGGCGGGAGAGATTCCGCCTGCGGCTCGTTCCCGGCCGCGGACGTCCCGGCGCGGGCCCGGCGGGGAGGGCACGATGGGCGCGCGGCTCGACAGCACGCCGTGGGGGCGTCTGGCGGAGATCGCCCGCTCCCCGCGCGAGACGCCGCGCCGGCGGCTCCAGGCCGAAAGGGAACTGCTCTCCCGGCTCGACTCCCTCACGGTCGGCGAACGGATCGCCCTCGCTCGCCGCGCCACGGGCCGCGTGCTCGAGCGGCTGCTTTCCGATCGCGACGCCCGGGTGGTGCGGGCCGCGCGCGGCAACCCGCGGGCGCCGGCGTCGCTCCGTTCGGAGAGCGGTCCCGATTCCGGTGGCGATGGGACGTAGAGTGCGGCGCCGGAAGCCTTCCGTTCGGCCTCCCGCGGAGCGGGCGGCCGCTTGCGCGTGTTTGACACCCGAAAGCGGTGATCAGTATGATCCCGCCGCTCGCGGTTTGCGGTCGGGAGAGCGGATCCCCATGGCGTCCTTCGGCGAGATGCTGCGTCGCGAGCGGAAACTGCGACGCATCTCGCTCCGCGAGGTCGCCGAATCGACCAAGATCAACATCCGTTACCTCGAAGCGCTCGAGCGCAACGAGTTCGACTACCTCCCCGGCGGCGCCTTCACCGTCGGCTTCATCCGCGCGTACGCCCGCTGCATCGGCGCCGACGACCGCAAGATGGTCGACGCGTACAAGCTCGAACTGCAGGAGCAGCAGGCGCGCCGCGGCGAGGCCGGATTGCCGCCGGCGGAGACGCACGAGGACACGGCCCCGGAGGCCCGCCGGCGGAGGCGCGCCCGGTTGGCCCTAGCGGCGGCCGCCATCCTGCTCGCGACCGCGCTCGCCGCCGGCG
>RFHH01000105.1 GCA_003696075.1 Acidobacteriota bacterium | reverse complement strand
GCTTCGGCGCCGGCGCGCTCAGGCCGGCTCGAGCCGGGCCGCGAGCTCCTCTTCGGTGATCCCGAGTTCCTCGGCCGCCCGCGCGCGGTCGCCGCCGGCCCTTTCCATCGCCATCGAGATCCGGAACCGCTCCGCGGCCTGTTGCGCCCGCTCCACCGCCTCCTCCAGCGGGACGTCGGTCGGCACCCATCGCGCGAGCGCCTGCCGGTCCGGATCCTCCACGCGCGGGCGCAGCTCGAGATCGCCGGGACCGATGGTGTCGCCCTGAGCGAGGACGGCGGCGCGCTCCAGCTCGTTCTCGAGTTCCCGAACGTTCCCCGGCCAGCGGTAGGCGACGAGGCGCTGCATCGCCTCCGGCGACACCCGCAGTCCCGGGCGGCCGAGGCGCTCGGCGAGGCGCTCGACGACGTGGTTGACGAGCAGAGGGATGTCCTCGGGACGGTCCCGCAGCGCCGGCAGCGTGATCGGCACCACCGACAGCCGGTAGTACAGATCCTCGCGGAACGTCCCGGCGGCCACCGCCTGCCGCAGATCGCGGTTCGTGGCGGCGACGACGCGGATGTCGGCGGTGCGCATCTTCGTGCCGCCGATCCGGTCGTAGGTGTGATCCTGCAGCAGCCTGAGGATCTTCGCCTGCAGCGGCAGCGGCATCTCGCCGATCTCGTCGAGGAAGAGCGTGCCGCCCTCGGCCGCCTCCACTTTCCCCGGAGCGGCCGAGCTGGCGCCGGTGTAGGCCCCCTTCTCGTGGCCGAACAGCTCGTTCTCCAGGAGCGTCTCGGGAATCGCCGCGCAGTTGATCGCCACGAACGGCCCTTTGGCCCGCGGCGAGAAGGCATGGACCGCCCGCGCGACCAGCTCCTTTCCGGTACCCGATTCGCCGAGGATCAGCACCGTCGCGTCGGAGGACGCCACCCGCTCGACCAGCCGCGCCATCTCGCGCATCGCCGGAGCGCGCCCGATCAGGCGCGGCGCACCCGCCATGCCGCCGAACAGCGACCCGGCGGCTCGCGCCTCGCGGCGCCGCACCAGGACCCGTGCCGTCTCCACCCAGGGCTCGTCCTCGCCCGCCCCCGCGAGGAAGACGACGTCCTGGGCGCCGAGCCGGAAGGCCCGCGCCGTTTCGCGGGCGTCGAGCTCGTCACCGACGACGACGACCGGCAGCGCCGGCTCCGCGGCGCGCAGGTCTCCGAGCCAGGATGCGAACGCGTCGAGCGCGGCACCCGGATCGGGCAGCCACACGAGCAGCCCCGTCAGCTGCGCCCGCCGGCGACCGCCGACGGCGCGCCGCGCCTCGTCGGGCGTCATCGCCGCGACCGGCTCGTCGAGGAGGCGGCCGAGCGTCCGCGCCGCGGCGTCACGCGCCGGTCCGACGCTCCCCGCGAGGAGCACGGGCTGGAAGGATTCGTTCTTCACGGTGCGTCGTCGGGACGAGGCAGGCACGAGGCTCCCGGGGTCCGGTCAGCGTGATGGGGGCGGCCCGGCGCCGCCCGCGGCCTGCTGGCGCAGCTTGGCCAGCTCGGCCTCCAGTTCCTGGATGCGCTTTTCAGTCTGCCGGAGCCGCTGGACGTTGTCCATCCCGCTCAGCTCCTTGGCCTCGTCCTCGTTGAGCTGCGGGCGCGGCAGAAAGGGGTTGTGCAGCGCCAGTTTGTTGCGGCGAAGCCGCTCGAGCTCCTGCTCGATCTTCCGAATGCGCTCCTGCACCTGCGGCGATGGGCCCGCCGGGGCCGGCGCGGAGCGGCGCAGCCACCACTTGTTCTGCGGCCCGGAGGGTTCCGCCGGTCGCGCCGGTGACGCGGGACCGTACAGCCGCTCGAGGGTGCGGTTGTCGATGACGATGACCTCCTCGCCCGTCTCCGGATCCTTGCGGGTCGGTAGGCGCGAGGCCGCCCGGGCGGCGGCGGCCGCCTGCACGAGAGGCGAGGCCGCGTGCGAGGCCGGAGCCGCCTCGGCAGAGGACTGGGCCTTCTCCTCCGCCTGTTTCTCTTTCGCGCGTTCCGCCGTGCCGCCTCCACCCGGCGCGGCGAGCGCCGACAGGAGCCCGGCCATCGCGAAAGCGGCGAGAAGGCCGGCGATCGCACCGGCGCGGGATCGTGACGCGAAGCGAGCGGTCATCGGTGCCATCCCGGGACGGCCGCGGTGGGCGGACGCCCGAAGCCAATATGACACCGGGCCGGTGGCCTCACCACCCGGGCGCGCGGGCCGGCGAACGGGATCCGGCGCTTCCGAACGGCGGCGGCGGCGGCCGGTTCCCGCGCTCTCCTCCTCACGGCGCGAGGCGGAGGCCGGCGAGAAGAATCCGCGGGGCGCCGGGAGGCCCGGGTCGCCACCCGGCGTCCTCCCGCGAGGCCCCCCAGGCGGCGACCGTCACCGGTCCCCCGCTGCCGTCGAGGACCAGGCCTGCCCCGCGGAGCTGGCCGTGGAGAACGAGCGGGCCTTCCAGCGTCACCGGCCCCGTGCTCCCGAGAATCCCGGCGAAGCCGGTGCGGGCCTCCGGGCAGCTCCGCGCCAGGACGTCGGCCGAAGGCCCCTCCCACGGACCGACGCTCCACGGCCCGCACCCCGTCCCCTCCGGGAACACCGGCAGGCGGTCGTCCGCCGCGGATCCGAGGCGGTCCTCGCCGCGCGTGTCGCGCGGATCGCCCGGCGCCCGGTCGGGGCGCAGGCTCGCGGCCTCTTCGCGGAGAACGACCTCGGGACAGTCGGCGAGCACCGCGCCGGCGCCTCCTCCGAGAGATCGTTCGAGGCGAAGGGTGGCGGTGCAGCGGAGCAGGAGGAGGCCCCCGCCGGCCGGCCACACGTCCGCCAGCGAGCGCTCGCGGGCCCCGCCCTCGAGGCGGAACGATCCCGGGCGGTCGGGGATCTCCTCCGCGGCCCAGGCCCCCCTGACGCCGGCCCGCGCGAGCTCGCGCCACTCCTCCGGAACCGGCGGGCGGGTCGCCACGGGACAGCTGAGGAAGACACCCGAACGGTCCTCCGTCTTGCTCGGCGGCGCGGGGGGCGAACGCCGCGGTCCGAACGGGAAGGGCTGGGCGCACGGGCCCGGATCGTCGTCCACGCCGGGCCATCGGCCGCCGATCCGCGCGCGCCACCAGGGATCCGGAACGCTGCCCGGCTGGCTGCGCCAGGCTGCCAGGTCGGCCGTGCCGTCGCCGTCCGCGTCGTCGGCGGTCCCGTCGCCGTCGCTGTCGTCGCGGAGCGGCCGGTCGGGAGCCAGCCAGGGGATGCCACCCGGCCAGCCCGCCGCCGTGGCGGTGCCGGCCTCGAGATCGCCGGCGGCCACCGCCTCCCCGCGGGCCCAGGAGGCCTCACCCCGCAGCTCCAAGCGCCCGGAGGAGACGAGCGGCCGATCGAGGCGGCCCCAGTCGACCTCCAGGAGTTCGGCGCGGGCCGTGGCCAGCACGCGGGCTCCCGGCAGGGAGCGCTCGGCGGTCGCTTCGACCGTCGCGAGGGCGTCGGGGGCCGCGAGCGGCGGCGGCCTGCGCAAGGCGAGGCGGACCACGTCGACCGGCCCTCCGCCGCCCACGAGGGCCGTCAGCCGGTCCAGCAGCTCCGGAGCGGTGCTGCGGTCGATCACGACGTCCGGCCCGTCCTCGGTGCCCACGAAGCGCGCCTCCGCCTCCTCCGCCCCGGGCCGGAACAGTGCGCCGGCGCGTTCCTGGTAGCGGACGTTCCAGGGCGGTTCGGCATCGCGCCAGAGCGGGCCGCGCCCGTCCCCGTCCGGATCGATGCGGCGGAGATCGCGCTGCACCTGCCCCGGCTCCGGCGGCCCGAGCAGGGAGCCCCGCTCGGCCTCCTCGAACCACTGGGCAGCCACTCCGGCGGCCGCCGCCGCTGCCGCCGCCGCCTGGGCGCGGGCGACTCCGAGCGCGGCGGAGCGGCGCCACGCCCAGGCGACGGTGAACGCGCCGAGCGCGCTCGCCGCGAGCAGGAAGGACAGGACGACCACGGCGATCAGGACGGCACCGGCCTGCCCCGCCGGGAACCGCGGCGAGCGAGCACGGCGCCTCTCGCCGGCCGCGCTCCGCGCGGCGCGGGCGCGCGACCTCGCGCCCCGCAGGGCGGGTCGCTCGATCGCGGGCTCTCGGGCGCTCCACTCGGGCGTCCGCGCACGGAGCGAAGCGCCCCGCAGCGGACCGGAGCCG
>RFHH01000104.1 GCA_003696075.1 Acidobacteriota bacterium | reverse complement strand
CCCGTTCCGGCGGCCGTGACCCTCAGCTCCACGGCGCGCCCCCGGGCGAGTCGAAAGGAGAACCCCGCTCTTCGCGCGTCGTCGAAGGCAAGCTCGACCGGAACGTATCCCTCGGCCGCCACCAGAACGCGGTCCGCATCCGCGATTTCCGGCAGGCGCGCCCGTCCCCGGGAGTCCGTCTCGGCGCTCGCGACGCGGCCGTCCTCCGCGACGAGCGTGATCCGCGCTCCGGCGACGGGACCGTCGGGGCCTTCGACCCGCGCGACCGGGAGCTGGGCGGCCGCGGTCAGGACGCAGGGCGCGAGGGCCAGCGCCAGCGCCGGCCCCCGCGCCCGGGTGAGGGAGGGGCTCACAGTTCGAGGCCGCAGGCGGCGGAAGCGCCGCCGCCCGAAGCGCCCGGCCCGAGACCTTGCTCTTCGGGCTCGAGCGGGTCCTTGGCCTTCTTGCACGAGCCGACCGGCGTGCAATCGCAGTGCTCGCCGCGAGCGTGCCCTTCGCACAAGCCCAGGATGCGCTTGAGCCAACCGCATTCGACGTCCGCGTCGACGGATGTGCAGTCGATGTCGCAGGCCGCGGCGCCGTCGCCGAGCACCTCCGGACAACTCCGCCCCTCGTCGTCGCAGGTCACGCACGCCCCGGCCGGCGCCGATGCAAGCGCACCGGCGGCGAGGAGCCCCGCCAGCGCGGCGGCGCACCTCCAGCGGCCGTTTGGAAGATTGGGGCCGAAGATCATCGCGCACCTCCCCGCCCCGACAGCGATCTCGAGGCGATTTTCGAGGACGCTACGAAGCTAGCACCGCGGCCGGACCGGCTCGATGGCAGCGCTCCCGATCCGTTGCGCCAGCGGGAATCGGCCCCGGCAGCCGCGGTCTCCGAGCACACGGGGCCGGCAGCCGTGCTTCGCGCCTGCGCGTCGAAGAACCGCCCCCGCGGCGATCGCCGGAGGCAGGAGCGTCCGCGCGGCGATCGGCGAACTCAGGACCGCCTACGCGTCCTTCGGGCTGCCGCCGAGCCGAACGGAGGAGACGCTCCTAGCCGCCTCACCGAAGCTGGCCGCAGCGGGTAGGAAGTCCCCGGGCCTAAGCTCCGGAGGCATGTGCATCCTTCCTTCATGGCGGAAGGGACGGAAGCGGGTCGTGGGGGGCGCGGAACGCCGGCCGTCACGGTTCCGCGGGCCGGTTTCCCCCGCACGGTGGCCGGACGACCTCGTGCGAGGGACATGGCGGCCGAGGCCGGCGGCGACGCCGGGGCGGCCGCTCGGCGGCCGCTACGGACAGGCATTCGCGGCGCCGCCCAGCTCGGGGTCCCGGCATCCGCGCTGCGATGCGGCGCCCGTGTCGTAGCTTTCCGTCCCGGCACAGGCTCCGGCGCGCACGAGGTACCACCACCCGGCACGCCCCGCGGGAGACGCGGCGTCCAGGAACTCCTCATCAGGCCAGTCGTCCGCGAGGCAGGTCTCGAGGGCCATGTCGAAGGCGCCGCCCGAGGAGCGCAGCGCTCCCAGGTCGCCGCGGATCAGATCGTACGCGCTGCCGGACGCAGTCCAGCGGAGCAGACTTCGTGTCGGAGCGTGCAGCGAAGGGGAGCGGACCCGGTACGGCTCGACGATCGGATAGGCGCGGGATCCGGCCGCGTAGGCGCCAAGCGCCGCGGCCTCGTCGCTGGTGCAGTAGGCGCGGATCATGGCATCCGTCCAGTCGAGCCCGTTCATCGTCGTTGCGTAGTTGGTTTTCGCCAGACAGGCGACCCAGTAGTACGTGTGGCCGTGCGTGGCCGACGGCTCGAGCGCCAGCACCGGATCGACCGGTTCCATCGGCGCCGGTCCGGCGCACTTGCACAGCCCGCAGTCCGCGAGCGCATCGATCAGGTGGGCGCTGAACACGACGCGCCCGACGCACCATGCGGGACCGCTGTCCGGATAGCGATTTGGGTCGGCTGCCGCGGGGATCGCCTCGAGGAGCATCCCGGCGAGCGCGCGGTGCTCGATGTGGCCGCTCACCCCGCAAAACTCGTCCATGGCGATCACCACGTCCGGCCGTCGGGCGCGCAGGAGAGACACGATCCACGCGACCGGGTCTCCGGCGTCAGCCGTCCACTTGGCGCGGACGTCGGCTGGCGTCGCCGACGCGGGCCAAGGCTCGAACGGGGCGCCGGGCGGGCATTGCGCGTCGAGTTCGGCGAGCGAGTGCGGGCCGTTGACGAAGGGACCGATGTCGTAACCGTCGGCCATGTAGTAGGCCGCCGACTCCGCGAACAGCTCCGCACGCGCCCGTCCGATCTGGCTTCCGCGGCAGAGTCCGTCCCACACGCGGTCGCTGTTCTCGCCGCGCGTGAGCGTCGCCATGAAGAGCTGTCCGGCGACGTCCTTGGCGCGGGCGACGAAACCGCCGGAGCTGTTCTCGTCGTCCGGATGCGCGCCGAGCCACAGGACGCGGTCGGCGCCCGCCAGGGCATCGAGCACCGACCCGGGACCGCACGCCTGTCCCCGGGCGGCACCGCCGAGGGTGGCGAGCGCCGCTCCAGCGACGATCCCGGCACGCCACGCGGCGCCCATCCTCCCTCGGCTCCGAGGAGCCCCGCGCCTCCCAGCCGCCGGCCGGAAGCGCCACCCGCACCAAAAACGTCCGCTCAAGGCACGAAACGGGAGAAGACGAGATCGCTGTCACCGGCGCCGTTCCGGTGGCAGGCGTAGCAAGAGCGACCTCCGTCGGTGACCAGGGCCTGGCCGTCGCGGTTCCAGGCCTGGAACGCCCAGCCGCCGGTCGATGCGAAGCGCTTCGAGTCCTTGAGCATCAGCGCCGTCAGCTTCTTCTCCGTCGCCTGGTAGGCACCGCCGGCGTTCTCGATGTCATAGAGGACGAAGACGAGAGCGCTTCCGTCGGGGTAGGGGCCTCCGGTCTTGCTCGCCGGCAGCGCCTTGTCGTTGGCGTAGACGTGGTGCATGCCGCCGAACGCGTTGTAGAGGTGGTGCGATTCGTCGAAGATCACCATCGACTTGAGGTGGGTCCAGTTGCGGTAGTCGGGAAGCTGCACGGATGGATTCGGCCGGTCCGACTGCGCCGAGGCCGTGTGGACGACCAGGCCGGCGAGGGCAATACCGCAACCGATCGACGCCGCGAGCAGCATTTTTCTGATGGCCATAGACTGTCCTCCAGGCTGCCAATGCGGAGCGCCGGGCTCCGCCTCCGCCGGGGACCGTAGCGCGGCTGGCGGCGGCGTGGAAGTGCGCACCATCCGGTAACTACCGCGTGGTAAGCTCGAGGAGGCGCGATGGACGACTCGGCCCGGAAAGAGCTCGAAATGCTGGCCGACGTGCTCGGCTGCAAGTGGATGATCCAGATCCTCCAGCAGCTCGAGGGTGGCCCCATGCGTCCGAGTCAAATCCGACGGGCGGTGGCGGGGATCAGCGAGAAGGTTCTCGCCGAACGCCT
>RFHH01000103.1 GCA_003696075.1 Acidobacteriota bacterium | reverse complement strand
CGGCGCGGCCCGAGGCACGCCGACATCCGTGAGCTGCGGCGGGTGCGGCGGGCGGCCGCCCTCGCGAACGCCGTGCCGCTGCCGGCCGCCGGTGCGGTGGCGAGCCAGGGGGTGGGCATCACCGGGGCCGACCGCTGGCAGGACTTCGCCTCCGAGGCCTTCGGGCTCGCGCGCGGAACGCCGGTGCGGGTGGCCATTCTCGATCTGGGATTCGGAGGCTACGCCGACCTGATGGCTTCCGGGGAACTTCCGGCCGACACCGCGGCGCACGACTTCGCGCCCGATTGGGACATCGAGGGCTGCCTGGACAACGACCCGAACCCGTGCGATCCGCCGGTGAACGGGATCGTCGACGGAGCCGCCGTCGCCGAGATCGTCGCCGACATGGCCCCGAGCGCGCACCTCGAGCTGCTGGCGGTCGATTCCGGCGTGCTCGACAGCCTGACGCAGGCGGTCGACTACATCCTCACCGGGGGGCCGGGGAACGGGCCCGCCGCCGACCTGGTGATCAGCACGCTCACCTGGTCGCCCGGCGCGTGGGGGGACGGATTCGGCACGGGCCCCGTGGACGACGAGGTCGCCCGGGTTCTGGCGGCCGGGATCCCGTGGATCAACGACGTCGGCGACACCGATTTCCTGGCCCTGCTCCTCCTCGCTCCGCTGTTCACCTCACCTCCGGCCGCAGCCGACCACTGGCACGGCACGTTCGACGACTCGTTCGACTCGGACGGCTACATGGACGTGTGGTTCGCCGATGACGATCCTGCGGCGGGTGGATGGCTCAACGAATTCTGCCTGGGCCAGGACGACCGCATCTACTTCGACCTGGTTTGGGACGACTGGGTGGATCCCGAGGGGAACTCCCTGCCGAACAGCGATCAAGACTACAGTCTCGATATCTACGAGCTGACCGCCGACGGGACGCTGCAGCTCGTCGACACCTCGGCGAACCAGCCGCAGACCAACCTGCAGGCGGGGCGCGACGGCGACTTCCCGTGGGATCTGCTCGACTTCGGGAACCCGGGGCCGGGCCAGGCGTGCTACTTCCTGGCGATCTTCAGGGAGAACCAGAGCGCCGGGTCGAACCGGTTCCACCTCTACTGGGAGGCCGACAACGACTTCAACCCCGGCACGGTCAGCACCGACTTCGTGCCTCCCCGCTCGCTCACTCCCGGGAACCGGATGATCCCGGCGGACCTGCCTGGTGTGGTGGCGGTGGGTGTCACCGATCTCGCCGACGCACTCGAGCCGTTCAGCGCGTGGGGGCTCGAAACCGAAGAGGTGCCGTTCCTGTGCGCCCCGGCGCGTGACATCCAGACCGTCACCTTCGGCGGCGGCTTCCAGACTTCCTTCGGCGCCGCCCACGTGGGTGGCGCAGCGGCGCTGCTGATGGATCGCGTCGGCTTCCTCGACGGCGCGGCGGCGCTGGCGGTCCTCGGGGGGCGGGCGCGGGACGTCCTCGGGACCGCCCCCGACTACCGGTGCGGTCACGGCCGGCTGTGCACGCTGACGAACGGTTGCCCGCTTCCGTGACCGGCGAGGCAAGAACCGGGGCGCCAGCGTCGAGGCCTGCGGCATGGCGGTGCCCGGCATGGGCCCGATGGCCGGCACGGGCGACATCCGCACGGCGCCGTTCCTCGTTTCGGACGGCGACCGGGTGACCGCCCTGATCGAGCTGCCGGCGACGTCGTTCGACCGCACGACGATGCGGCCGGGCCTCGACGTCGGCAGCGGTCAGCCGACCGTCACGGTCCGCTGACGCGGCATCCGGGATGTGGGCGGCCGGCGCCACCATGGCGCCGGCCTCCGCGTCCGCGGCCTGGCCACAGGACGCCCCGCACGGCGGCTCTGCTCCGTGCCGGATGACGGCCCCTGGGCCATCGCCGCTCCGGAAGAATCACGAATCGTCCGGCGGATTCGTGCGCGGTACGGGGCCGTCCCGCCTGTCGCGTCGCCCCCTTCTCAGCGCGGTCCCTCCGCATCGCAGTCGTGGTTGTAGGCGGTCGCCTGGTAGTACCAGACGCCGGTGGGTGAGACGTCGCCCGTCGTGTCGGTCCACTGCACGTTCGGGGTGCCGGCGTCCTCGTCGACGACGTCGGTGGCGATCAGCGGCCACTGCGACGGGTCGAGTCCGGCGTCGGAGGAGCGGTAGATGTTGTAGCCGGTGACCGCGCGCGGCTGGTTCGGGTCCTGGATGTCGAGCACCGTGTTGTCGTTCGCGTCCTGGCGCACGCTCGCGATGTAAACCGCCTCGTCGGGCGGGTAGCACGGGCCCTCTTTGCGCAGCCCCGCGCTCCAGCCGTCGGCGTCGAAGCTGCCATAGGGGGGCCCGATGAGCACCGTTTCGCCGGTGACGGTATCGGCGTCACTGTCGAGCGTGTCGTCGCCTCCCTGGTCCTGCAGCGTGAAGCCGTAGCCGTACGGGCGCACGAAGCGGACGGCGTAGCGGGTGGAAGGATCGACCTCGAAGCGGTAGAGCCCTGCCGTGTCGGTGTAGGCGACCTGCACCGCGTAACCCCAGGAATCGATCAGCTCGACGCGCACGTTGGCGAGGCGCGGTTCGGAAAGGCCGCGGATGCCGTCCCCGTTCCAGTCCTCCCAGACGCTGCCGCCGATGAACGTCGAGTGGCGCACGCGGCTTTCCCGCCAGCCGCCCCACGGGATCGTGATCCAGCGGCTCGCGGGCAGCAGCGGCGAACTCGCCGGGTCGTAGAGCGCGCGCAGGCGCCAGTGGTAGTTCCCGGGCTCGCCGGTCACGACCTGGCTGAGGACGGCGCCGGAGGTCCCGCTGTCGGTCCACGAAGCGGTGCGGTTCGTTCCGCTGCCGTCGAATCCGGAGCGGCCGCGCTTCGCCTCCGTTTCGAGCTTGACGCGCGTCCGGCCGAGAGGGGAGCGGGCGAGGGCCTGGAGCTTGAAGCCGTCGGTGGTGTGCGTCGCGCCGTTGCGGCCGATCGCGGCGGTGTCGTCGGCGCGGCGCTGGGCGATCTGAAGCCCCGTGTGCTGGTCTCCGCCGCCGAAGAAGACGCTGGCCTCGCCTTCCTGAGTATAGGCACCATCGAAAGAAGGTCCACCGATGATCAGATCTCCGTAACCGTCTCGGTTGACGTCCCCGGCCGCGGCGACACTTAATCCCCAGTTCTCATAATCCTGCGAACCGTATGTGGCCCAGTTCTCGGCATACGATAGTCCGCTCTCCGATCCCAGGTAGACGAACACCCCACCAACTTGAGTACTGAAGAATCTGTCAAGGTACGGAGCGCCGACCGCCAGATCGGCGAAGCCGTCGCCGTTGACGTCGCCGGCGCCGGCGACCGCATTTCCGAATAGCGCGTAAGCCGAATTCTGCTGGAGCAACTGGGTCCATGAGGGCCCGCTCGGCCCGCCGTAGTAGACGAACACGACTCCCTCGTCCACTTCGGGATCATCGTAGTCAGGAGCGCCCGCCGCGACGTCGGCGTAGCCGTCGCCGTCGAGATCGCCGACTCCTGCCACGGAGTAGCCCAAATACGCGTAATCCTGACCCCCTTCCCTGGTCCAGAAAGGGGAGCTATCAAGGCCCGAGGAAGAACCCCGATAAAGGAAGACGGCTCCTTCGTCGACCTGCACGTCGTCGTAGTACTCCGCGCCGACGACGACGTCGTCGTAGCCGTCGCCGTCGGTGTCGCCCGCGCCCGATACCGAGATCCCGAAGTAAGCGCCCGCTTGATT
>RFHH01000102.1 GCA_003696075.1 Acidobacteriota bacterium | reverse complement strand
GCGACCCCCCGCGGCGCCTTCCAGCAAGCCCTCGACATCTCGGCCTACAGCCTCGTGGCGATGGCCCGCCGCGGGCGTGACCGGATGGCGGCCGGCGGGCCAAGGCGGCGCTGGAAGCGGCGACGCGGTACCTGGCCGCCGAGCTCGGTCCGCAGAACATCAGGGTCAACGCCATCTCCGGCGGGCCGCTGCGCACCCTCGCCGCCTCGGGTATCGCCGGCTTCACGAAGATCCTCGCCCACACCGCTGAGCGGGCGCCGTTGCGCCGGAACGTGTCGGGCGAGGAGGTCGGGGCCACGGCGGCGTTTCTCCTGTCGGACCGCGCCTCCGCCATCACCGGCGAGGTCATCCACGTCGACTGCGGCACGCACATCATCGCGGGCTAGTCGATGGCCGACGAGCTGATCGTGGCGCTCGCGTTCGACGGGCGCGCGCGCGTCGTCGTCGCCGAGACCACCGGCGTCGTGGAGCGGCTTCGCGCCATCCACGACACAGGGCCAACTCTGACCGCGGCTCTCGGCCGGCTGGCGACCGGCGCGTTGCTCATGGCCGCCACGCTCGAGAAGGTGACGGAGCGCGAGCCGGTGCTCACCGTGAAGGTGGAGGGTGACGGGCCGGCGGGCCGCCTGATCGCCACCGCCTCGCCGCTCGGGTGGGTCCGCGCGTTCGCCGAGAACCCCCGCGCCGGAGCCGCAACGCGGGCCGACGGCAAGCTCGACGTCGCCGCCGTCGTGGGCCGGTCGGGAACGCTCGAGGTCGTCCGGGATCCGGGAATCGGCGTCCCGTACCGCGGCGTCGTGGAACTCGTCTCGGGCGAGCTGGCGCAGGACCTCGCACACTACCTGACCGAATCGGAACAGCTTCCGGCGGCCGTCGGCCTCGGCGTGTACGTCGTGCCGCAGGGCCGGGTCGAACACGCCGGGGGCTTCATCGTGCAGGCGCTCCCGGGGCTGGGGGAGGAGGGGACCGCGGAACTGGAGGAGAGGGTGCGCGCCTTGGGTCCGGTCACCCGGCGGCTGCGCGAGGGCGACTCGGCGGACGACATCGTGCGCGCTCTCCTGCCGGCGGGCGGCCGCGTGCTCGCCCGCCGGGCGGTGCAATTCCGCTGCGGTTGCTCCGAGGATCGCGTGGAGCGGGCCCTCAAGCTGCTCGGCGCGGAAGAGGTGAAGAAGGTGCTCGCGCAGGCGCGGCGCGAGCCGGTCTTCCTGACGTGCCACTTCTGCCACCGGCAGTATCCGGCGAGCCCCCGGCTGCTGGAGCGGTTGCTGCGGGAGCTGGAGGCCGAGGGGCGCGGGCGCTGAGGGACGGCTGGACCGCCGGCAGGACGTAGGGAACCATGTCGCACTCACAGATGGGCTCTCTTCTCATCGCCGCCGGGGTCGTCCTCATCGTGGCGGGGTTGCTCCTGCGCCTGGGAGCGTTCCGCTGGTTCGGCCACCTCCCCGGCGACATCCGGATCGAAGGTGAGCACGTTTTCGTCTACGTCCCGCTCGCCTCGATGCTCCTGTTGTCCGTGCTGCTGAGCGCGCTCCTCTGGCTGCTCCGTAAGCTGTTTTGATCAGGTGCGCGGAAATCTCCGTGCGCTTGTGCGACAATCGTGTCGCGCGAGGGAGCTGCGGGGTTCCGTGACCGATCGAAGCAGGCTGGAAGAGCAGGAGGTCGCGCGGCGCATGCGTCGGCTTCCCGGCTGGGAATGTCCGGGGGATCGCTTGCGGCGCGAGTTCTCGTTCCAGGACTTCGGCGAGGCCTTCGCGTTCGTCGTCCGCGTGGCGCTGCTCGCCGAGAGAATGAACCATCATCCCGAGTGGCGGCAGGTCTCCGGGCGCGTCTGGATCGAGCTCACCACGCACGACGCCGGCGGCCTCACTTCGCGCGACTTCGATCTCGCCGAGGCGATCTCCCGGTTGGCGGGAGCCGACGGGGCCTGAGCAGGAGGCGGCATGGCCAGGATCCGTCCCGCTCTTCCCGAAGACCTCCCCGCGATCCGGAGCCTGCTCGCCGGCGAGGGACTGCCGGCGGACGATCTCGAACCGCATCTCGCGCATTTCTTCGTCGCCGAGGATCACGGCCGGTTGCTCGGAGTGTGCGGCCTCGAGAGCCATCCGCCCTTCGGGCTGATGCGTTCTCTCGCCGTCGCCGAGCCTTGGCGCGGCCGCGGCCTCGGGCGTTCTCTCGGCGAAGCGGTCGCCACGCACGCCCGCCGCACCGGCCTCCGCGAGCTGTATCTCCTGACGACCCGGAGCGCCGCGGTGGCGCGCCGCCTCGGCTTCCACCCGGTGAACCGGGAGGAGGCGCCGCCCGAGATTCGCGGCACGACGGAGTTCTCCCACGCCTGCCCCGCGTCAGCCCGGCTCATGCGGCGCCGCCTTTGACCCTGGCCGCTCCGGTCTCACCGCCGTAGAATCCCGCACCCGCCCGGCACGTTCGGCCCGCCCTGACGAGGGAAACGCGATGCGGAAGGGATCGACACGGCTTCTTCTCGGGCTCGTGCTGGCGCTCGCCGCCGCCGTCCCGGCGCGCTCGGGGGACACGGGCAAGGTGTACGGGCGCGGCGTCTCCGGGCCGGCCACGCTCACCATCGACAAGCTCCTGGCCGATCCGGAGCGCTGGGTCGGGAAGACGGTCAGGGTGGAGGGGCTGATCGTCGATGTTTGCCCGATGCGCGGCTGCTGGATCGATCTCGCCGGGAAGTCGGACTTCAAGACCGTCCGGTTCAAGGTGAAGGACGGCGAGATCGTTTTCCCGGTCGAGCTCAAAGGCCGGCGGGCCGTCGTGGAGGGGGTGCTCACCCGGATCGAGCTCACGCGGGAGCAGGCGATCGCGAGAGCCCGTCACGAGGCCGAGGAGCGGGGAGAGCCCTTCGACCCCGCGAGCGTGGACGGTCCCCGCACGCTCTACATCATCAAGGGGGCCGGAGCGGTGGTGCGCTGAACCGTGGCCCGGGGAAGCTTGGGAGCCCGCCTGCGCCGCCTCATCGCGATCCTGCACCGCGACCTCGGCTATCTTGCGGCGGGAACGACGCTGCTCTACGCGGTCTCCGGCCTCGCGGTGAACCATGTGCGCGACTGGAACCCGAGCTACCGCGTCGAGCGTTTCGAGGAACGTTTCGCGCCGATCCCGTGGACGGGCCGCGAGAAGGTCGTGGCCGCGCTGGTGCGGTCCCTTCGCCTTCCCGGCCCACCTCGCGAGACCTTCCGGCCGGCTCCGGAGCGGATCCGGCTCTTCTACGACGGATTCAGCATCGACGCGGACCTCGCCCGCGGGATCGCGCGCGGGGAACGCCCCGTTCGCCGGCCGCTCCTGCACTTCGCCAACCGCCTCCATCTGAACCAGGCGGGACCAGGCTGGACGCTTTTCGCCGACCTGTACGCCGTCTGCCTCGCCTTCCTCGCCGCCAGCGGGCTGTTCATCCTGAAAGGCCGGGCCGGCTTCGCTGGACGCGGGAAGTGGCTGGCGCTGGCGGGGCTCGCCCTGCCACTCGGTTTCTGGGTCTTCGCCGGCTGAAGAAGGCTCGGTGCGGCGGGCGGGCGCCCCGATGCCGCCGCGGACCGCCCCGCCGCCGTTTGACGCGCGCGGCGGCGGAGGATTCAATACCGCGCCGCGGAGCGGGGAAGACGCGGGGCTTCCATGTACAGAATCGTCGTCACCGACCGGGTCGCCGAAGAGGGTCTCGCGCGGCTCCGGGCAGAGCCGGACTTCGACGTCCGCTCCATCCCCGGGGCACCCCGGCAGGAGATCGAGGCCGCGCTCGCCGACGCGGACGCGCTGATCGTTCGCAGTGGGACGCGCGTCGACCGCGGGCTCCTCGCCGCGGCTCCCGGTCTGAAGGTGGTCGGCCGCGCGGGAATCGGCGTCGACAACATCGACGTCGAGGCGGCGACGGAACGCGGTGTCGTCGTCCTCAACACTCCCGACGCCAACGCGAAGACGACCGCCGAGCTGACGATCGCGCACCTGCTGTCGCTGAGCCGCCACCTCCCGCAGGCCGACCGCTCGGTGCGGGAAGGGCGCTGGGAGCGCTCGCGGTTCATCGGCACCGAGGTGGCCGGGAAGACGCTCGGGATCGTCGGCTTCGGCACGATCGGAAGGATCGTCGCGAAGCGCGCCCTGGGCCTCGAGATGCGGGTTCTCGCCCACGACCCGTTCGTCACCGAGGAGGTGATGCGGGACGCCGGGGTCGAACCGGCGGATCTCGACCGCCTTCTCGCGGAATCGGACTACGTGACCCTTCACTGCCCCGCCAACGAGGCGACCCGAGGTCTCATCTCGGAAGACCGCCTGCGCCGGATGAAGAAGGGAGCGCGGCTCATCAACTGTGCGCGCGGCAGCCTCGTCGATGAAGAGGCTCTCGTCCGGGTGTTGCAGGAAGGACACCTCGCCGGGGCGGCTCTCGATGTCTACGCGCAGGAACCCCCGGAGGGTTCGCCGCTTCTCGGGCTCGAGAACGTCGTTCTCACGCCGCACCTCGGCGCGTCGACGCGCGAGGCGCAGAGCGCGGTCGCGCGGGCGATCGCGGAGCAGGTGGCGCGCTTCCTCCGCACCGGAGAAGCGGTCGGTGCCGTGAATCTTCCCCCCGTCGCCACGGAGGAGCTCCGGCGGGCGGAGCCGTACGCGCGCCTCGCCGAGCGCCTCGGCCGGCTCCTGTCCCGCCTCGCCCCCGGCCCGATGGGCCGCGTCCAGGTCGCACTCTACGGAGCGGCCGCTGCGGCCGACACCCGTGCGATCGCCGCGGGGGCGCTGGCCGGGATCCTCGCCGACCGGGTCGACGCGCCGGTCAACCGGGTGAACGCCCCTCTGCTCGCCCGGCGTCAAGGCATCGAGCTCGTCGAAACTCGCTCGGATCGCGCCCGCGACTTCGTGTCCTTGGTCGAGGTCGGATGCCGCGTGGGTCACGAGCCGGTCGTGGTCGCCGGAACGCTGCTCGGCGGTCGTGACCCGCGACTGGTGCGCATCGGTTCCTTCGACATCGAAGCCGTTCCGGAAGGCACGCTCCTCGTGACCCGCCACGAGGACCGGCCGGGCGTGATCGGGGCCCTCGGGACGCTCCTCGGCGAGAGCGGCGTGAACATCGCCCGCATGCACGTCGGCTCGAGCGCTGAAGAGCCGGACGCGATCGCCATCCTCTCCCTCGACCGGCCGTTGGACGAGCGGGCTCTGGAGGCCGTCCGCCGGCTTCCCCCGATCCGGCGGGTGCTGCAGGTCGTGCTGTGAAGCCGGCGGGCCCGCCGTTCGAGACGGTCGTCTTCGACTGCGACAGCACTCTCGTTGCGATCGAGGGAATCGACGAGCTGGCCCGGCGCCGTGGGATCGATATCGCGGACGACACGCGCGCCGCGATGGAGGGTCGGCTGCCGCTGGAGGCGGTCTACCGGCGCCGGCTCGAGCGGGTTCGTCCGAGCCGGGAGGACATGGACTGGCTGGCCCGGCGGTACGTGGAGAGCCTCGTGCCGGGGGCGGTCGAGACCGTGCTCGCGCTGGCGGTTCTCGGGAAGAAGGTCCACATCGTCAGCGGCGGGCTCGAGCCGGCGGTGAGGGCGGTGGCGGAGCGCCTCGGGATCGACCGCTCGCGCGTCCACGCTGTGGCGGTGCGCTTCGGCGCCGGCGGAGAGTACGCGGGTTACGACACGGCTTCCCCGCTGGCGAGATCGGGAGGGAAACGGGAAGTCTGCGCCGGGATCGTCGCGAGCGATGGCGGGCCGGCCGCCCTCGTCGGCGACGGGCTCACCGATGTCGAGGCGGGGGAGGCGGGGCTGTTCGTGGTCGGGTTCGGGGGCGTCGTCGCGCGACCCGAGGTCCGGCGCCGGGCCGACGCCTGGTGTCCCGGCCCCGGCCTCGTCCCGGTGCTCGACCATCTCCTCGCCCCTGACGAGCGCCACGCGGCGGGCCCGCCGGGAGGCGGAGCGTGACGCCGCGGTTTCGGAGGGCCGCGGTCCTCCTGCTCCCGGCCCTGCTGCTCGCAGCGGTCCGGGCAGCACCGGCGGCGGGCACGGTTCGGATCCCCCGCGTCGCGGGCTCCGTTCGCGTCGACGGCGTCCTCGACGAGCCGCTGTGGAACGAGGCGGCGCGCATTCCGGTGAGGATCGAGGTGTATCCCTCGGACAACGTCCCCGCGGCGGAGGGAGCCGAGTGCCTGGTGGCCTACGACGAACACCGCCTGTACGTCGCCTTTCGCGCACGAGAGGCGTCGGCGGACGAGATCCGGGCCTTCTACGCCGACCGCGACCGCCCCGTCAGGGACGATCTCGTCGGTTTCGTGCTCGATCCGTTCGGAGACCGGCGGCGCGGGTTCTTGTTCCTCGTCAATCCCCTCGGGGTGCAGCTCGACGCGTCGGTCGACGAGCTCTCGCCCGGCGGGTTCCATTCCCTCGTCGGAGCACCCGGCGAGGATTACAGCTGGGATGCGCTGTGGGAGTCGGCGGGAAGGATCACGGCCGGCGGCTTCCAGGTGGAGATCGTCGTGCCGTTCTCCTCGCTCCGCTTCCCGCGGCGCGAGGGCCCCCAGGAGTGGGGCTTCATCGCGTTCCGCGTTCGACCCCGCACGCGCCGCCACCGTCTCGCCTCCGTGCCGATCGATCGCGACCGGAGCTGTTTCCTCTGCCAGGCGGGGAGATTGTCCGGGCTGGAGGGGATCGAGCAGGGCCGCGACCTCGAGCTGGACCCGACGGTGACCGTGAGATCGGCCGCGGGCGAGGGAACGCCCGGCGGGACGGAGAGCGACGCCGGACTCACCGCGCACTGGGGAGTCTCTCCCGACGTGTCCTTGGACGCGGCCTTGAACCCCGATTTCTCCCAGGTCGAGGCGGACGCGGCCCAGATCGAGATCAACCGGCGCTTCACCCTCTTCTTTCCCGAGAAGCGCCCTTTCTTTCTCGAGGCGCAGGACTTCTTCCGCACCCCCCTGTTCGCCGTCAACACGAGATCCGTGGCCGATCCGGACTGGGGCATCAAGCTGACGGGAAAGCGCCGCCGGGACGCCTTCGGCGTCTTCGCCGCGCAGGACCGGGGAACGACCTTCATCCTTCCCGGCGCCGAGTCGTCGGATTCGGTGGCGACGGACCGGGACAACCGGGTGATCGTCGGCCGGTACCGGCGCGACGTCGGCGGCACGTCGACGCTGGGACTGCTCCTGACCGACCGGCGCGGGCCCGGTTACGCGAACCGCGTCGCCGGGGCCGACGGCGTTCTCCGGATCAGCGACGTCGATCGGATCGAGTTCCAGGCCCTGCGCTCGCGCACGCGCTATCCGGACGAGATCGCGGCGGCGGACGCCGACGGCGACGGGACGCCGGACCTGGGCCAGCCGCGCGGCCCGTTCGCCGGGTCGGCGTTGCGGGTCCGCTACGAGCGGGACTCGCGGCTGTGGGGTGTGGAGGCGCTCTACGAGCGCCTCGACGCCGCCTTCCGTGCCGACGTGGGTTTCGTTCCTCGTGTCGACCTGAGGCGGGCCGAGGCGCGGATCGAGCGGATCCACTGGGGCGGCGAGAACGCCTTCTGGAACCGCCTCCGGGTGGGTGTCGAGTTCGAGCGCGCCGAGGACGGTTCGGGTGCTCTGGCCGGGGACGAAAGCCGGCTGTTCGTCAGAGGGGACGGGCCGTGGCAGTCGATCCTCTCGCTGTCGTGGAAGCGCGGAAGGGAGCGGTTCGGCGGGACCCTGTTCGATCAGGATCGCGCCCGGCTGTTCTACAACATCCGGCCGAGCGGGACCTTCACCCACTCCCTGCGGATCGAGACGGGGGACGCGATCGACGTCGAGAACGGCCGGCAGGCGAGGGTCCTCTCGGTCGCCCCGGAGTTCACGCTGAATCTCGGGCGACACCTGTTCGTGGCGGGCCAGCACGATTTCCAGCGCCTGGAGGTCGCGGGGGAACGGCTCTTCACCGTGAACCTCAGCCAGCTGCGGGCCGTCTACCAGTTCACGCTCCGTTTCTTCGTCCGGCTGATCGCCCAGTACCGCTGGATCGACCGGAACACCGGTCTGTACGCCTGCGCGAGCGACCCGGTTGATCCGTGCCAGCCCGAGCCGCGGGAGCGGTCTCTCTTCGACCAGCTCCTCCTGTCCTACAAAGTCAACCCCAGGACCGTCCTGTTCGCTGGCTACGAGGAGGACCGGTTCGCCTCCGACGGCCCGCTCGAGCGGGTCCGGCGCACCGTGTTCCTCAAGCTGGGATACGCGTGGCTGCCGCCCCTGCGGCCGGCCTCGTCTCAAAGGGATGCGAGGCGGTCGGCCGCCCGCTCGAGCAGTCCCAGATCGGCGGCGAAGTCCAGGACCGTGAACCGGTCGCGCATGTGACGCGCCCGGACGATCAGGTCGCGCGCCCGCCGGGGCGGCACGCCGATCGCCTCGAACGTCGCCGGGACCCCCGCGGCGGCGAGGTCGTCGTCCAGGCCCGCGCTCGACAGGAGCGAACTGTCGAGGCACCGCCAGATCGCCTCCCACTCCGCGGCGTAGCGCCGCCGCCGCTCGTCTCTCCCGGGGCTGCGGTCCCGTTTGGCGCGCGCGGCCGCCAGGACCGCGGCGCGGGTGTCGGGACGAAGGTGATCGTGCAACCGCTCGAGCTCGACGTCCGTCTCGTCGGCCGGAGAGGGTCCGGACAGGTGCCGGCGCCCCTCCTGGCGGATCATCCGGTACAGCGCGAGGCTCACCCGCGTTCCCACCGCCACCTGCTCGCCGTGGAGCCGGGGAGTCCGGCCCCAGCCCGCCGCGGAGAGGTCGAGATAGTGGCTGAGCAGGTGCTCGCCGCCGGAGGCGGGGGCTGACGACCCGGCCAGTTCCATGGAGATGCCGGAGAGCACCAGCGACTCCGCGAGGCCGGCGACCGCCTCCGGATCACCCTCGCCGATGGCACGGGCTCGGGCCCTGGCGCTCCGCACCGCGCGGCCGGCGATCTCCAGGGCGAGCGGGCAGACGGGCGTTCCGAAGAGGATGCCCGACAGCAACCAATCGGCGGCGGCCGCCGGTTTGCTGGCGAGGTCGCCGAAGCCCGCCCGCCGCAGCCGGGCGGGTGCCTGCGCGAGCACATCGGTGTCGAGCAGGAGAGCCCGCGGGGCCGGCGCCGGCCGGGTCACCTTGAGACCGCCGATGGTGAGGGCCGCCACCGGCGAGGCGTACCCGTTCATCGACGCGGCGGTTCCGACGGTGATCAGCGGCGTCCCGGTGCGGCGCGCGAGTTCCTTCCCGATGTCGTTGATCGTGCCGGAGCCCACGGCGACGATGCCGCCGAGATCCGCGGGGAGCCGCGACGCGGCGATCTCGAGATGCCGTTCGTCGGCCCGGGGGCGTCGAGGCAGCACGCACTCGTCCACGCGCCTTCCCGCCGTCCGGAGCCGGCGCGCGATCTCGGCCCCCGCCGCCTCGTGCGTTTCGGGGTCGGCGAGGAGACGCAGCGCGCCCCGCGGCGCGAAGCGCCCGGCAGCCTCCGCGACGCGTGCGAGCGCGCCCCGTTCGATCGCCACCAGCTGCACCGAGACGCGGTGGCGCCGGCCGCAGCCGCAGCGGTCGATCACCGAGCCCACCAGTCTTTGCAACTCCCCGCCGCGAGCTGCCAACGTCCGCTCTCCTTCCGCGCGCCGGCCTGAGGCGGTCGCGGCCGCTATCCTAAGCCGAGGCACCGATCCGGCGTCGGCCGGGGGAGGGCGGTGGTGGAGCGATCCGTGCGTCCGCGTCTCGAAGGGCTGCTCGCCGCGGCGCGGGCGCGGACCCTCGCCCTGATCCGTCCCCTCACCGAGGCGCAGACGAGAAAGCGCCCGGCCCCCGAGCTGGGCCCGATCCTCTGGGATCTCGGTCACGTCGCCGCCTTCGAAGCCGCGTGGCTGCTGGGCCGGGCCGGCGAGCGGCGACTGCCGGCGGCGTTCGATCCCTTCGCCCGCCCGCGCGCCCGGAGGAGCGCCGAGGAGCTGCCCGGCCTGCGGGAAACGCTCGACGAGATGGAGCGTGTCCGTTCCGAGGTGCTCTCCCGGTCGAGGGACGGACGTCTGCCGCTCGGCTCGGCGGAGGAGCGGTTTCTCGTCCGGATGGTGGCCCAGCACGAAGGCCAGCACCAGGAGACGATCCTCCAGTCGATCGACGCGCTGGCCTCGTCGGGTGAGCGGACGGGTCCGCCCCCCTTGCCTCCGCTTCCCCGGCTGGCCCGCGCCGGCGCCGACGAGGATCGCCTGACTTTCGGCGGGGGACGGGTCGTGGTGGGGACCGGCGACCGCGAGTGGTCCTACGACAACGAGCGCCCGGCCCACGAGGTCGAGCTTCGCCCCTTCCGGCTGGACCGGTTCCCCGTGACGAACCGGCGGTACCGCGAGTTCGTCGAGGCGGGCGGTTACCGGCGGCGCGACCTGTGGAGCGAAGACGGCTGGCGGGCGAAGGAGGACGAGGGCTGGACGGCGCCGCTCGGCTGGGTGGACGACCGGCGGGGTCCGGGTGTCGTCCGCTTCGGTCGCCGGGAACCTCTCGATCCCGCGTGCCCGGTGGAACGGATCAGCCTCTTCGAGGCGGAGGCTTTCGCGCGATGGTGCCGCGCGCGGTTGCCCACCGAAGAGGAGTGGGAGGCTGCCGCGAGGGGGGCGTGCGGCGCCCTGCCCGTAGCGGGTGGCCTGTACGAGTGGACGGCTTCTCCTTTCCGCCCGTACCCCGGGTTCGCGGTCTATCCCTATCCGGGCTACAGCCGGCCCTTTTTCACCGGGGAGTACCGCGTGCTTCGCGGAGCGAGCCGGGCCGCTCCGCCTTCGCTGGCCCGCCCCACATACAGGAACTGGGACCGGCCGGAACGGCGCCGGCTCTTCGCCGGCCTGCGGCTCGCCTGGGGGGATCGCTGATGTGCCGGCTGGCCGTTCTCGTGGCGGATCGTCCGCGCCCGCTGTCCGCGCTCCTGTACGACGCTCCCCACTCGCTGGAGCGCCAGAGCTACGCTCCGCGCGAGATGATCGCGGGCACGGTGAACGTCGACGGCACCGGGGTTGCGTGGTGGCCGGAGCGCGAGGACGAGCCGCTCCGTTACGTGACCGAGCGTCCCCCGTGGTCCGACCCGAATCTCCCCCAGCTGGCGCGGCGCCTGCGCGGACGGGTCCAGCTCGCCTGCGTCCGGTCGGCCACGCCCGGTCTGGCCTTCGGTGCGGCGGCGGTCCAGCCGTTCGCGGCCGGCCGGATCGCGGGTGCGCTCAACGGCTTCATCGAGGGGTACCGCGACGGGATGGAACGACAGCTCGCTCTGAGACTTCCGGAAGCGTGGTTCGGCCGGCTCGCATCCGGTTCCGACGCCTCGTCGGTGTTCCTCCTCGCCGCCTCGCGGGCCGGCGGAGAGGATCCGGAGGCGCTCGCCCGCGCGGCGGCGTCGGCGGTGAGCGAAACCGCAGCGCTTTGCCGCCGGGACGGTCGCGCCGCCTCTCTCAACCTCGTCCTCGTGACGGGCCGCGGTGTCGCGGCCGTCCGGGCGGCGGAGGGCCTTCCGCCGAACACGCTCTACGTCCGCCTCGAGAAAGGGTGCGCGCTGGAGGTGGCCTCCGAGCCGACCGATCCGGGCGGGGAATGGCGGTCCGTTCCTCCCGGACGGGTCGTCTTCGGAACCGAGCTCGGCGTGCGGACCGTTCCGCTGGAGGAATTCGGGTCGTGAACGGCGGGTCGCAGCGGGGGATCGTGATCACGCGGATTCCGGAGAGCGCCTCCTCTCGGAACCGGCTGGAAGAGGAGATTCGAGCGGGATTTCTCTCTTCGCCGAAGCGGATCCCTTCCAAGTACTTCTACGACGAACGTGGCTCGCGGCTGTTCGATCGGATCACGCGCCTGCCGGAGTACTACCTCACGCGGGCCGAGACCGAGATCCTCGAGAGGCGCGCCGTGGAGATCATCGAGCTGTCGCGGCCGGAAGAGCTCGTCGAGCTCGGGGCGGGATTTTCGCGCAAGACCCGATTGCTCGTCGCCGCGATGCTGGGGGCCGGCACCGGCCACCGCTACCTGCCGCTCGACGTGAGCGAGGAGTCTCTCGTCGATGGAGCCGAACGCCTCCGGGAGCTGTTTCCGGAACTCGACGTGCATGTCGTCGTGGGCGACTTCACGAAGCATCTGTCCGCGGTGCCGCGTTCCGGGCGTCAGCTCGTCTGTTTCCTCGGCTCGACGGTGGGAAACCTCCGCCCCCGGCAGCGCGCCCGCTTCTACAACGCGTTGCGGGCGCGGCTTCGCCCGGACGATCGGCTCCTCATCGGATACGACTTGGTCAAGGATCGCAGGACGCTCGAGGCCGCCTACAACGACGCACGAGGAGTGACGGCGGAGTTCAACCGGAACATCCTCGAGGTGCTGAACCGCGAGTTCGGTGCCGACTTCGAGCCGGCGGCGTTCGAGCATGTCGCGCGGTACGATCCGGAACGGCGGTGGATCGCGAGTTCGCTGCGGGCCACCCGTGCCATGAGCGTGAACTTGCGGGCCGTCGGGCTCGAGGTGACGATCGAGGCGGGGGAACGGATCGAAACCGAAGTGTCGGCGAAGTTCGATGGCCCGGCGGTCGTCCGCGAGCTCGCGGAGGCGGGACTCGAGGCGGTCTGGATGAGAACCGACGCCGAGAATCGGTTCATGCTGGCGCTCGTCGGGCCCGGACGGGAAGCGCCGGCGGAGGAGCGGTGATGAAGGGATTCGCCGGAACGCGCGCGGTGGTAACCGGGGCCGGACGCGGTCTCGGTCTGGAGTTCACCCGACAACTGCTGGCCGCAGGAGCGGAGGTCTTCGCGCTGGCACGGAAGCCGGACCGCTCACCGGGCCTGGAATCGCTGCAGGAGGCCCATCCGAGGGCCCTGCGCGTGGCCCGCGCCGACGTCACCGACGAAGCGCTCATCGGGGCGGCGCACGAGGCGATCCGTTCGGTGTGGGACGGGATCGATCTCTTGATCAACAACGCCGGGACCTACGGCCGGCACGATGCGACGCTCAGCTCCCTCGACCGGGACGAACTGATCGGAGTTTTCGACGTCAACGTGCTGGGGCCCCTCCGCGTGACCCGCATCCTTCTCGATCTGATCCGGCGGGGCCGCTCGCCCCGCGTGGCGAACCTGTCGTCGCTGATGGGCTCCATCGCCGACAACCACAGCGGCGGGAGCTGGGCCTACCGGATCAGCAAGGCGGCACTCAACATGGCGACGCGGAATCTCGCCCACGAGCTCACGCCGCTGGGGATCGTCGCCGTGGCCCTTCATCCCGGATGGGTGCGCACCGACATGGGAGGCGAAAACGCGCCGCTCGCGCCCCAGGAGGCCGTGGAGGCGATGCTGGCGACGATCGGGAGCCTCGGACCCGACCAGGCCGGCCGGTTCCTCGACCGGAACGGCCATCCGCTTCCTTACTGAGTCAGGGTGCCGGCCGGCTGCCGGGCCGCGATGGGCGCGATCCCGAGAAGCGACGCTGGAGCCGGCGCCGCAGCTTGCGCAGGGCCTCGGCCTCCAGTTGCCGGGCCCGTTCCCGGCTCACCCCGAGGATCCGTCCCAGCTCCTCGAAGGTGCGCGCCTCGGTTCCGTCGAGGCCGAACCGGTTGAGGATCACGATCCGCTCGCGCTGAGGGAGCCGGGCGACCTCCTTGAGCACCTGGCGCCGCGTCTGCTCCCTCAGCAACGCCTCTTCCGGCGTGTGCGCGAGGCGGTCGGGAAGGCGCTCCTGCATCGGGATGCCGTCCGATGCCTGGCTCGCCCCGTCGATCGACATGACCACGACGCCACCCGACTCCTCGCGGACCTTCTCGGCGGGCAGGCCCAGCGCGTCCGCGATCTCCTCGCTCGTGGGCTCGCGTCCCAGTTCCGCCCGCAGCCCGTCGAGGGCTTGCCGGACCTGCCGCCGACGGTCGCGCGCGTAGCGGGTCAGCCGCACCGCCTTGCCCTCCCGGCCGAGCAGGTCGAGGATCCGCTTCCGGATCCACCACGAGGCGTAGGTGAGGAACTTGACGTTGTGCGACGGATCGTAGTGGTGGGCCGCCTCGACCAGGCCGGCGTTCCCCTCGGCGAGAACGTCCTCGAAGGGGATGTCGCGCGACCGGTACTCGCCGGCCATCTGGACGACGAAGAACAGGTGCGGTTCCACCAGCTCGCGCACCCGCTCGGGAGCGATCTTCCCCGCCCGAGGCCGGCCCCCGCGTTCCCGGGTCTCCTCGCGGCGCGCCCCGTCGGTGACCCGCCGCGCTTCCTCCAGGTAGACATCGAGGAGCCGCCGCGTGCGCCAACGCCTTGGGGCGGAGCGTGAAGGCACGTCTCATCCCCCCGGCCCTCCCCCGAACGACGCGGAGGAGCCACCGTTTCACGCCGCAGCGCCGTCAGATGCCCCGCAGGGTCGCCCGCACCCTCGAGCCGAGCGCGGGAAGCCCTCGAACCCCACGCCGGGAATCCTACAACGATTCCGGCTTGGAGTGAACCGGCGAATCGTCCACCCCGCGGGAGGAGCTCGAATGCCACGGGCCGTTTCGCCGCTGCCACCGCGGCCCGGGCCCGGGGGAGACGACCGGCCGGCTGGCGGCGTCCCCGCGCCGAGCCGCGCGTTCGGCGAGGCGTCGGGCGACCTCGCGCACCGGGGCGGATGCCCCGCCGGCCGACCGGCGCGGCGGAGCGGGAGCCGTGCGAACGTTCTGCGGCACCTCCGAACGGTGGGGAACCCTTCCGGATCGCCGCTCGGCGGCTGGAGGGAGTCGGGAGGTGCATTCTCGACGGTGCGAAACGCCTCGCAGCTCGATGAGAAAGAAGCGTTTCGGCCCGATCTCGCCGGCATCGGGCCCATCGAGGCCGGAACCCGAACTTTCGGTTCCTTGTATGGGAAAACGCGCCGTCGGGGATGCACTTCGCACCGGCCGGCCCCCTTCCCGCCGATCCTCAGCTCCCGCCGCCGCCCGTGCGACCCCCTGGCCGGGAGCGCCGCGCGGCCTTCGCGTCGCACGCGGTCGCGGCGGCGAGCCGGGCCGGACGGAGGGGCGGTCGCGCCGGCGCGAGTCCGAGCGCCGCGGCCTCCTCGCCGAATCGGGCCAGACCCGCCAGCTCCGCGCGCCCGAGCCGGAAGAACAGCCCCTCCGGCCAGGCCGCCCTCGACCGGCTGCGCGCGGCTCGGATCGCGCCGTGGATCGCCCCGTAGAGCGGGCGGTCGAGCCGGCCTTTCCGGCAGACCCATACGGCCCACACGAAGGGGAGTCCCGTCAGGTCGGTCCAGACCTGCCCGAGGTCGAGCGCGCGGGCTCCGGGCGGGAGGGGCGCGGGGCCGGGCGCCGCTCGGAGGAGGGCGACCGTCGCCGCAGGAGCGGGTGTTTCCGGGACCACTCCGATCGGCCGCCCCGCCGCGCGGAACAGCAGGCGCGCCAGCAGCGCCGGGGCCGATTCGGGCTCGCCGCTCGCGATCGCCGTCACCCGTTCGAGGGGGACCGCGTGCACCAGGAAGGCGAGGCCCGCCTTCCCGAAGCTGCTGACCGCCGCACCCGGAACGAGCTCGACCTCCGGCGCCCAACGCTGGGCCGCCGCCGCATCCACGAGCGCGGCGTCGAGGGTGCCGCCCGCCACGCGTTGCAGCAGGTCGGCCGCGCGCCCGCGGTCCCATCCCTCCGGCCCCGCGGATTCGCCGAACGGTTCCGCCGGCCAGCCCGTGTCGAGACCGAGGCGAAGCGAACCCGTCATGGCGGCGCTCCGGGGCCGGAAGGGAGGGTCTCGACAGGAACGGGCGCCGCTTCGCGCCGCACCTCGTCGAGGACGCGTTCGGCGTCGTCTTCGTAACGTGTCGACAGGTGGAACGGTGAAAGCACGCCGGGTCGCGCTTCCCGCGCGATCCGGCCGGCTTCGATCGAGGAGAGGTGCCCGTTTTCGAGCGCCAGGGCGCGGTCGCCGGCGGCGAACGGTGTCTCGAGGATCAGGCGCCGGACACCCTCGGCGAAGCGGGAGAGGCGGCGCAGGTTCGAATCGGTCGGGCCGAGGTCGGTCGCGTAGGCGAGCGTGTCCCCGGGGCTCTCCCGGATCAGCGCGCGCCGCAGCTCGGCGACCGGCCGCCGTTCCCCGCCGGGCAGCTCGAGTTCGGTCTCGGGAGGTGCGCCGCTCCGCAGCGCCCGCTTGAGCGCGGAAAGCCAAGGGCCCGCCGGGACGCCGAGTTCCGCCAGCCGCACCGGATCCACTTGGTAGCGCACCCGCTCCCTCAAGAGCCAGGCGAGGGAGAGCAGGCCGGCGTGGTCGAGCGGGCAGGCGAAGATCTCGAGCTGCTCGTCTTCGAGCACCGGATCTTCCGGCCTCCAGGCCCGGACTTCCGATCGCTCCGGTTCGAAGCCGCCGCGTTCGGGAAAGGACCACGTCTCGATCCGGTCGGGGTGCACCTCCGAGACGGAAAGCCGCAAGGGGAAAGCGTCGACGAGGTTCCACGTGTAGGTCGAGAGGTGGCCGTACAGGCGCCGCGCGAGTCCCGGCGGACCCAGCACGTGCAGCGGGTGTTCGGTGCGACCGAAACGCACCCGCAGCGCGCGCCCGATCCCGAACAGGTGGTCCACGTGTCCGTGCGAGACGAGCAGGAGGCGGCAGTCGAGCAGCGTCCTCGTGGCGACTCGCGAGGTGTCTCCACAGTCGAGCAGGATTCCGAGGGGTTGCCAGCGCAGGCGCACCACCACGATCGGATCGCCGAACAGGCCGTTCGGCAGCTCCGGCCGGAACGTCCTCTTCATCGCGCCACCGGCCGCCGGGTCAGCGCACGCGCGGCAGATCCGGGTCGAAGAGCCACCGCTCCCCCGGCTCGGTGGCAAAGACGAGTTCGTCGAGCGCCTCCCGCGCGCCGGCGGGCAGGGCCGCGAGCGTGTCGTCGTTACCGTCGAGCAGGGCTTCGAGGAAGGTCTGCGGCCGCGGAAGCACCTCGATCGCGATCGCCGCCCCCTCCGGGATCCCGGCCCGCTCGGCGGCGACGGCGATGGCGCGCTGCAGGCCGCCGATCTCGTCCACCAGCCCCCGTTCCAGCGCGTCGCGGCCGGTCCAGACCCGCCCGCGCGCCAGCGGCTCCAGCTCCTCGGGCGTCATGCCGCGCCCCTCGGCGGCCTTCGTCACGAAATCGTCGTAGATCCTGTCGAGCAGCGCCTCGAGCCGGGCGCGCGCCCGCTCGTCGAACGGCTCCTGGCTCGACATCATCTCGGCGTTGGCGCCCCGCTGGATCCCTCCGAAGTTGATGCCCAGCTTGTCGCGCCAGAAACGTCTGGTGACGAACTTCCCCGCGTAGACGCCGATCGAGCCGGTGAGGGTGTCCGTGTCGGCGAGGATCCTGTCGGCGTGCATCGAAATGAAGTACCCGCCGGACGCCGCGACGTTGCCCATGGAGACGATCACCGGCTTCTCCCGTTTCGTGAGTTCCACCTCCCGCCGGATGAGGTCGGAGGCGACGTAGGATCCCCCGGGGCTGTCCACCCGCAGCACGACCGCCTCCACCGACCGGTCCTCCCGCGCCCGCCTCAGCGCCCGGGTCATCGTCTCCGAACCCATCACACGCAGGCCGGTGGGGAGCTTCCGCGAGCGGCCGAGGGCGATCTGGCCGACCGCGTAGACGACGGCGATCTTGTGGCCTCCGGCGGCGTGCGGACGGCCGCTGCGCAGATAGCGCTGGAGGGGAACGAGCGGATCGTCGCTGCCCGTGTCGGACTCGATCTTCGCCAGCACCTCGTCGCGGTAGGCGACTTCGTCGACCAGGCCCGCCTCGAGCGCTTCGGCCGACGTGTAGGGGCCGCCGTCGATCAGCTCCCTCACCCGTTCCGGGGTCAGCCCCCGCCCGGAGGCGACGCCCTCGACCAGCGAGGCGAACAGCGAGTCCAGCAGCCGCTCGGTCGCCTCGCGATGGGCCGGCGTGTAGTCGCGGCTGGTGAAGACGTTGACGGCGTTCTTGAACTCCTTGCGCTGCCCGAACTGGGGCTCCACCCCGAGCTTGTCGAGCAGCCCCCTGACGAAGGGCGTCTCGATGCGGAGACCCGTCAGCCCGACGTCGCCCGGAGGAGCGAGGACGATCCGATCGCAGGCCGTGGCCAGCAGGTAGATGCCGTTCCCGCCGCCGAGCTCGCCGGCGGTGTCGAGGTAGGCCGTCGCCCACTTGCCGTTCTCGCGGAACCGCCGGATCGCCTCCCGCAGCTCCTCGATCTGAGCCCACCCGAGCGACGGCGACCCGATGTCGAGCAGAAGGCCCTCGATCGCGTGGTCCTCGCTCGCCTTCTCCAGGCCGTCGAGAAGGTCCCGCATCGAGAGGCGGCGCCGGCCCAGCATCTCCGCGATCGGATCGCGCGGGGCGATCTCGACCACCGGCCCGTCGAGGTCGATGTGCAGGACCGGATGCCGGACCCAAGGCAGCTCGCCGCCGCCCGCGAGAAGGAGCGCGACGAAAAGCCCCGCCGCCGCGAAGCCGACCACGACGAAGACCGCGACGAGCAGGCCACGTGATCCCGGGCGTTTCGCCACCTGACTTTCCTCCCGCGGTTCGAATCGAACCCGCGCGGCGGCATTCTAGCGGCTCCCCGCGGGCCGGGTTCCGGAGGACGGCCGGCGGCGCCCAGCGCTCCGCGACCGGTCGCGCCGGGGCGCTTGACAGCGGCCCGCGGCTCGGAGACGTTGGGCCGGGGAGAGCGCGGGCGAGGGAGACGGGCGGTGGTCGCACGGGAGGAGCCCGTTTGAACCGTTGGCAGCCGGCGAGCGAAGCCGGATCCCCCGTAGCGCGGCGCGCTGGACCGGTGCGGGCCCCCGGACCCCGCTTCGGGAGCGCGCTGCGCGTGCTGGGGGCGGCGGTGGTGGCCTTGGGAGCGGCGTCGCAGGCGCCGGCGGCACCCCGCCCACCGGATCTCGCCGTCCTCGAGGCGGTCTCGGAAGCGGTCGCGACGGGACGGCAACCCCCGCCGGCGGAAGGCGATCTCCCCTCCGCGCTGGCGTCGGCGCTCGTCGCCCGGGCTTCCGGCCGCGAGGAGCGGACGGTGCGCCTGGCGCTCGAGGCGATCCGGTCGACCGAGCCCCCCGAGCCGGGCGAATCCCGCGCGGCTTTCGAGGCCGCCCTCTGGCTGACACTTCTCGCAGCGGATCCGGCGCCGGAGGTGCGTGCCGAGTTGGCGGCGCGCGGGGGGCCGATCGGCGACGCCGTCTTCGCCCTCCTCCAGGCGCGCGAGGAGCGTTGCACCCGCGCGGTCGAGTCGGCCGACGCCCTCGCCGCCTCGGCCGAAGGACCGCTGCCGCGCCTTCTCGCCGAGGTTTACAGGAGGTGCGGACGCATCCCCGATGCGTTGGCCCTGCTTCGGCGGGCCGACTCGGGGGACCCTCGCATCCAGCGCGAGATCGGATGGACGCTCCTCGCCGCCGGGGACGCCCCGTCCGCGGCCGTCTGGTGCCACCGTGCGGCCGCCGGGATGCGCGGCCTTCCCTCCGAGCGCCACGAGGCGGAAAGGTGTGCGGCGGTGGCCGATGCCCTCGCGGGCCGGATGCCGTCGGCCCGCGAGGAGTACGCGGCCGCGCTCGAGGACTGGTTCCGCGATCCGCTGGCGCCGGCGCCCGCGCGGCGGAACGCGGGGCTGGCGGCGGCGTGGGTCCGCCTGTCGGCGGGAGCGCCGGAAGATGCCCGCCGCGCCCTGGCCATCGTCGAGGAGCTGGAGGGGAACCGCGACGCGCGGAGCGATCCGCGGCTTCCGGCAATCCGGGCCATGGCGCTGGCGGCGACCGAACGGGATGCCGCGGCGGTCCGGGAACTCGCGCGCGCCCGCGGCGCCGGCTGCCTTCACCTGTTCGCGAGCGGTTTCGTCGCCGCCCGGCAGCAGGACGGGGTGGCGGCGTCCGCCGCCTACGGGAGGGCGGCGGCCTGCGCGCGGGCGGAGGGGAACGCTCTGCTCGCCGCGGCGGTCGGCGTGGAGCTGGCGGAGCTCGCCGCGAAGGAAGGACGCCCGCAGTCGGCCCGCCATCACGTGGAAGAGGCTCTGGCCGACTGGTCGGTCGGGCCGTTCGCCGATCCGCTCGGCGCTCCGCTCGCCGATCCAGGTCTTCCCCGGCGCGCGATCGACGTGGCTCTCTCCGCGCTCAGGGCGGCGCCGGGAGGCGCCGAGTCGGCGGAAGCGGTGACGGTCGCGGAGCGGTTCCGGCTGGCGCTGGCCGGTGACGAGCGCGAACCCCTCGATCCGGGGCGGCTCCGCCGCCATCTCGCGGCGCGCAACGGCGCCCTCCTCTACCTCGTCGTCGGCGAAGATCGGACGTTCGCCTGGCTGGTCGAGCCCGGCGCGGTCCTCTCCACCGAACTCCCCTCCGGTTCGGAACTCGCAGAACGCCTGAGTGAGTCCGCCGAAGCCGAGCCCCCGGCGACGGCGATCGTCGGCAACCTCCTCGGAGGATTGAGCGCCGGTAGCGCCCTGCTCGTCATCCCCGACGGGCTGCTCGCGGGCGTGCCGTGGCACGATCTCGCCGTCATCGAGCCGACCACGGGGGCGCGGCGGCCGCTCGGGGAGACGTTCGAACTCACGCTGATGCCGGGACTGGCGGAGGCGCTCGCGCCCGGGGGCGCCCGGACCCAGGCGCTGACCGACGAGCCCACGTTCCTCGCGCTCACGGCGGAGGCGGATCCCCTCCTGAACCGACTGCTGACGCTGCCGGCGCTGGCGCGCCT